>CAXTJW010000152.1:0-8192 GCA_964244305.1 uncultured Acetobacteraceae bacterium | reverse complement strand
GCGGCGAGGTTGGCGCTGGTGCGGCGCTCCTCGTCCATGATGCCCATCTTCAGCGTGTTCGGCGTCAGGCCGAGCATGGCCTCGACTTGGGTAAAGATTTCGGCGGCGAAGGCGACCTCGTCGGGTCCGTGCATCTTCGGCTTCACGATATAGACCGACCCGGCGCGGCTGTTGCGGATCGGCCCGGTCGCGCGCAGGTCGTGCATCGCGATCATCGCGGTGACGGCCGCATCGAGCATGCCCTCGGGCACCTCGCTGCCGTCGCTGAGCACGGCGTCGGTATACATGTGGTGGCCGACGTTGCGGATCAGCATGGTGCTGCGGCCCGGCACCACGAGGGCGCTGCCGTTGGGCGCGGTGTATTCGCGGTCCGGGTTGAGCCGGCGCACGATCTGCTTGCCGTCCTTTTCCAGCGTTGCCGATAGCGTGCCCTGCATCAGGCCGAGCCAGTTGCGGTAGACCTCGACCTTATCGGCGGCGTCGACGGCGGCGACGCTGTCTTCGCAGTCCTGGATTGTGGTGATGGCGGATTCGAGCAGCACGTCGGCGATGCCGGCTGGGTCGTCCTTGCCGATCGGGTGGCCGCGGTCGATGCGTATTTCCAAATACAGCCCGTTGTTGCGCAGCAGGATGGCGGTGGGCGCCCCCGCGTCGCCACGGTAGCCCGCGAACTTGCCGGGGGTTTTGAGCTCGGTGGACACAGCGCCCGTCGAAACTGCCAGCGCGCCGTCCTTGATTGCATAGCCCGTCGCATCCGCGTGCGAGCCCTTGGCGAGCGGGGCCGCGAGGTCCAGCACGGCCCGGGCCCGTTTCACGACGGCGGCGCCACGGATTTTGTTGAAACCGCGGCCACGCTCCGCCCCGTCCGTCTCCGGCAGCGCATCCGTGCCATAGAGCGCGTCATACAGGCTGCCCCAGCGCGCATTGGCGGCGTTCAGCGCATAGCGCGCATTCATCACGGGCACGACGAGCTGCGGCCCGGCCATGCCGGCGATCTCGGCGTCCACGTTCGTCGTGCCGACCTCGAACGGCGCGGGCTCCGGCAGCAGGTAGCCGATGCCGCGCAGAAAATCCTGATAGACCGCGTCGTCGTGCGCCTTGCCCGCCTGCGAGAGGTGCCAGTCGTCGATCTGGCGCTGCAGTTCGTCGCGCCGTGCCAGCAGCTCGGCGTTGCGCGGCGCCAAGTCACGCACGAGTGCCGCAAACCCGGTCCAGAAGGCATCGGCGTCGACGCCGGTGCCCGGCAACGCCTCGGCGATGAAATCATGCAGCTCACGCGCGACCCGCAAGCCGGCAACGTCGGTTCGTTCCATCCAAAATCCCCTCGTGATCGCGTCTTATTGGCGCAAGCGCGTGCGAAGTCGAGGGGGCGCCTTGGCGCTGGGTAGGCCACTGGGCAGCGGCCGTCCTATCGGTAATACTAACCGGAACAAAACTGGGGGGAATGGCCATGGGCGATCTGGAGACGACGCGGCGTGCGTTGCTGGGCGGGGCCGCGGCCGCTGCGTTGTCCACCGGCGCCCAGGCTCAACCGGCCACCCCGCTCGTCGTCAACGTCGTCGACGTCGCCGGCAACCTCGCCTTGAGCCAGCCGGCGTTCGAGGCCTATCGCCGCAAGAACCCCAAGAACGTCTCCCGCTTCGTGTTCAGCAAGGCGCCGGCGCCGGAACTGCCGGCCAAGCTGCGGGCGCAGCAGGAGGCCAAGCGGGTCGACATCGACATCGTGCTGACCGGAACCGACGGATTATCGGCTGGGATGGCGCAGAACTCATGGGAGACGCTGTTTCCCATTCATGCAACCAGGCTCCCTGACCTCAGCAGCATCCTGCTGCCCGCCGCCAAACGCATGCAGACGCTGGCGGAGGACCAGGGCTGCATCATCGCGTATTATCCCTCCGGCCCGTTGCTCGAATACATGCCGGACAAGGTGAAGCAGGTGCCGCGCACCGCGGAGGAACTGCTGGCGTGGTGCCGGGCCAACCCGCTGCGGTTCATGTATGCGCGCCCGGCCAATTCAGGGCCGGGCCGCACCTTCCTGATGGGCCTGCCCTATCTGCTCGGCGACAGCGCACCGCGCGACCCGGTGCGTGGTTGGGCCAAGACCTGGGAATACCTCGCAGCGATGGGGGAGTTCATCGAGTATTACCCGTCCGGCACCGGCGCCACCATGAAGGAGCTGGGCGAGGGGTCGCGCGACATGATCGTCAGCACGACCGGGTGGGACATCAACCCGCGCGTGTTGGGCGTCGTGCCGAAGGAGGCCGAGATCGCGGCGCTGCAGGGATTCCACTGGATCGGCGACGCGCATTATGCCGCGATCCCGAGCGGGCTGCCCCCCGAGCGGCTGGCCGTGGTGTTGGATGTCATCAGCCACCTATTGAGCAAGGAAAGCCAGGCGATGGCGTTCGACCGCGGCTATTTTTACCCAGGCCCCTGCGTCGCCGGTGTCACGCTCGACATGGCGCCGCAGGAGAGCCAGGACGACATCCGCGAGTTCGGCCGCCCGATCTACGACAAGCTGATCGCCGAGGTTCCGGTCGAGCTGCCGCTCGATGCCGACAAGATGGTGCTGGCGTTCCGCCGCTGGGACGAGCAGGTGGGCGTGAAGACGGCGAAATAGCATGGCGCTCGCCTCGCGCGACTTTCGCGAGCTGCGGCTGGAGGGGGTCAGCCGCGATTTCGGCGTGCTGAACGCGCTGCGGGACATCAATTTGACGGTGCGGCGGGGCGAGTTCATCGCGCTGCTCGGCCCCTCCGGCTGCGGCAAGAGTACGGCGCTGAACTGCCTGGCCGGGCTGCTGCCGTTGACGGGCGGGGCGGTGTGGCTGGACCAGGTGCGCATCGACACGCTGCCGCCCGAGGCGCGCGGCTTCGGCATGGTGTTTCAGAACTACGCGCTGTTCCCGCACATGTCGGTCCGCCGCAACATCGGCTTTGGCTTGCGAATGCAGCGGAAACCGCGGGCGGAGATCGACCGCCGGGTCAACGAGGCGCTGGGCCTTGTGCGGCTTACGGCGCAAGCGGAGAAGCTGCCGGGGCAGATCAGCGGCGGGCAGCAGCAGCGGGTGGCGATCGCCCGCGCTATCGTCGTCGAGCCGCCGCTGGTGCTGATGGACGAGCCGCTGAGCAACCTCGACGCCAAGCTGCGGCTCGAGATGCGCGCCGAAATACGCCGCATCCACGGGCTGCTGGGCAGCTCGACCATCTATGTGACGCACGACCAGGACGAGGCGCTGTCGCTCGCCGACCGCATCGTCGTGCTGCGGGACGGCGCGATCCGGCAGGTCGGCACGCCGGAGGAGCTGTATCAGCGCCCGGCCCACGCCGACGTCGCGGAGTTCATGGGGTTTCGCAACCTGCTCCCGGTGCGCATGGCCGGCGGGCGGGTGACGATCGGCGGCGTCGCGATGGCGGCCACGCCGGTCGACCAGCACAGCGATGGCGCGGGCCTGGCCGCGATCCGGCCGGACGACCTGATGGCGACATTGGACGGCCCGCTCCCGGCGACCGTCGCCTCGGCCGAATACCGCGGGCGGGACTTCTACGGCATTGCCCACGCCGCCGACGGGACCGAGCTGCACTTCCGCAGCGAACGCCGGGTGGCCGCTGGCGACGCCATCCGCCTGGGCGTCGAGCCCGGCCGCATACTGGTCTTCGCCGCATGACCGTGCCGCTGCGAATGCGACTGGCCCAGCGCGGGCTGGACACGACGACCCTGCTGATCCTTCCGGCCGCGCTGTTCGTGATCGCGCTGTTCGTCTACCCGTTCCTGTATGGGCTCGTGCTGTCGTTCCAGCCCAAGGCCGGCGGCATGTTCGCCAACTATGCGCGGTTTTTCTCCGACCCGTTCCTGTATGACACCGTGCTGCGCACGCTTTGGCTGGCCGTTCCCGTCACCTTGCTCAACCTGCTGGTCGCAGTCCCCGTCGCCATGCGGGTGCGCAAAATGCGGCGGCAACGGCTGCTCACCACCATCCTGGTGATCCCCATCACCCTCGGCACCGTGCTGGTGGCGGAGGGGCTGCTGAACTACCTGGGGCCGCAGGGCTGGCTCAACCGCGCGCTGCTCTGGGCCGGGCTGATCAGCCAGCCGGTGCGCCTGGTGCACAACTATTGGGGCGTGTTCCTGTCCCTAGTCATCACCGGGTTTCCGTTCACCTTCCTGCTGACGCTGTCCTACGTCACCGGCATCGACCCGGCGCTCGAACAGGCCGGCGCCATGCTGGGCGCGCGGGCCCGGGCACGCTTCAACCAGATCGTGCTGCCGCTGCTGCTGCCGGGCTTGGCCATCACCTTCTGCCTGTCGTTCGTGCAGGCGTTCTCGGTGTTTCCCTCCGCCGTGCTGCTGGGCGCGCCGGCGGGCCCGACACGGGTGGTCTCCATCGCGGCCTATACCGCCGCGTTCGAGGAATACGACTACGCCATGGCGTCGGCCATCGCCATCGTCATGGCGGCGGCGCAGGTGGGGACGGTCGTGCTGGTGCTGGCGCTGCGCAGCCTGTTCTACAACGGCCCGGCCAGCGGCGGAAAAGGCTGATGCAGCGGTCCATCTCGGAGCGGCTCTGGGCGACCGCGGTGTGGGCCGTCGTGATCCTGTTCGTGGCCAACCTGTTCGCGATGATCGGCACGGTGGTGCTGCAGTCCTTCGCCACTCGCTGGCTCGGCACCTGGCTGCCGGCGGGCTACACGACACGCTGGTACGGCTCGGCCTGGGACGAGTTTCAGCTCGCGGACGTGCTGCTCGTCACCTTTCAGGCCGTCGGCGCCGTGGTGGTGGTGTCCGGCCTGCTGGGGGTCCCCGCCGCCTATGCCCTGGCCCGGCGGCAGTTTCCCGGCAAGCGCCTGGTCATGCTGCTGTTCCTGCTGCCGCTGCTGGTGCCGCCGATCACCTTCGGCATCCCGATGGCGACGGTGCTGTACCGGGCCGGCATCGCCGGGACGATCTGGGGCGTGATCCTATCGAACCTCGTGCCGACAGTGCCCTTCGTGATCTTCATCATGGTGCCGTTCATCGAGCAGGTCGACCCGCGGGTGGAGGCCGCAGCCCGGGTGTTCGGCGCCGGCACCGGACGGTTATTTCTCCATGTGCTGCTGCCGCTGCTGGCGCCCGGCATCCTGGCGGCGCTGCTGCTGGTGCTGGTGCGCACGATCGCGATGTTCGAGCTGACCTTCCTGACGGCGGGTCCGGACAGCCAGACCTTGGTCGTGGCGCTGTATTACGCCGTGTTCGCCGCCGGGGTGCGCTCGACACAGAGCATCAACGCGATGGCCGTCATCTGCATGGTGACGACGCTGCTTTGGCTGCTGGTGGCGCTGCGCTTTGTGAACCCGACGCAGATCGTGACGCGGGCGAAGCGGGAGGGCGCATAAGCGAGCAGCTTCGAGTCAGGTATTAAAGCAAGTAACAAGATAATCAGATTTGCGAAATTATAGGCTAAATATCAAAGACTTTCAATAATATAAATATAGAGGAAGCCGAACCTGATGAAGAAAATAGTAGTTTCATCATTGTTTTGCAGTACATCAGATCCTTTACAAATATAGAGAAAAATTGTTTCAAACAGAATATCAAGATAAGGGTGGATTAACTTCCTGCTTTTTAATGTTTTTTTCAATCCATTCCCATACAAATTTTGGCATGTATCCAAATTTGCTTCGTATATTAATCTCTACGACAAAAATCGAGGCTTTCTCACCAACGATCAATCTCATTCTGTCTGCCCAGATCTTCTCGGTATTGGACGTATATAATAGCCAACAGTTGGGGGCATACTTTAACCAGTCTCGAGCCTTGTTCAAAGACTCTTCTATTGCTGGTAACGGTGGGTCTTTCCCTTCAAAATTAAAGGTTAAGGACAGAAATTTACTCATCAGACTTTCCTGTATCTGGTGAGAGAATAGACGTTACCGGAAAACTTGGGTCTTTAATCGGAGGACTGCTGGCAATCTGCGGATTGCCCTTTGCCTGCGCCTCAAACCGTTTATATTCAAGTAGCTGTGCTCCTTCTAAAATGGCTTGTGCTGGATTGCGCTCGGCAAACAATTGCGTTGACCTTGTCCACCAAATAAAAATGGCTGTCGCTATCAGGCCGGATCCTCCAAGAAATAGATTCATCACCAAGTCAGTCGACAGCCGAAAAACGATGATTGCCCATAGTCCGAGAAGCGTCATTAACGCGTAGCTCGTTTTGCCTACAACGCCGCGCGCAAGCCTAATGCCCTTGTACGACTCAGTGAGTTGCCTAAGCCATACCGGCGCGTCTGAGTCGGGTGGCAGCATCTTGAGATGATAACTAACCTAGTTGGCTTTGACCATATTAAGATAGTGGGAAGGTCTCCCTTGGGCGAGTTCAGGCAACATCAAACTTACCCAATACCAATACATGGTTGCCTAGTCGATAACGTCGGCGCAAGCGTCCGTCGGCGCCGCCGCGACATGACCGACGACGGGCACGATCTTCAGCGCCGCCGAGGTCACCCGGCATGGCGCCGCCGCCAGTCCGCAACCGGACAGGATCAACAGAAATAGCAATACGATGGCGCGCGTCATGGCCCGCTCCTAAGCTTCTAGTTCCTCACGCAACAGCTCTAAACCAAGCCAGCGCTCCTCGGTTTCCGCAAGGGCGGCCTGCGCGCGGGTCAGCGCCTCGGTCGCCGTACGGAAGGCGGCCGGGTCGCGGCGATACAGATCCGGGTCGGCGAGCCGTTTCTGCAGACGTTCGATCTCGGTCTGCGTCGCCGCCATCTGGTTAGGCAGCGTTTCCAGCGCGTGCTTGTCCTTGAACGTCATCTTGCGGCTGCCGCCCGACTTGGATAGCGACTTCGGGCCGCTGCTGCGCGCACGCTCCGGCGCCACGACCTCCGGCTGGCCGCGCTGGATCAGCATGTCGCTATAGCCGCCGGCATACTCGACCCAGCGTCCGCCGCCCTCCGCCGCCAGGGTGCTCGTCACCACGCGGTCGAGGAAATCGCGGTCGTGGCTCACCAGCAGCACCGTCCCGGGATATTCGGACAGCATCTCCTGCAACAAATCGAGCGTCTCGAGGTCCAGGTCGTTGGTCGGCTCGTCCAGCACCAGCAGGTTGGACGGCCGGGCCATGGCGCAGGCCAGCATCAGCCGCCCGCGCTCGCCGCCCGACAGCACGCCGACCGGGGTGCGCGCCTGCTCCGGCTTGAACAGGAAATCCTTCATGTAGCCGATCACATGCCGGCGCTCCCCGGCCACCACCACGGTGTCGCCGCCCCCGGCCGTCAACGTGTCCGATAGCGTCGCGTTCGGGTCGAGGCTGGCGCGCTGCTGGTCGAGCGTCACCTCGGCAAGGTTCGTGCCCAGCTTGACCTCGCCGCTATCGGGCTGGTCCACGCCGGTCAGCAGTTTCAGCAGTGTCGTCTTGCCGGACCCGTTGGGCCCGACGATGCCCAGCCGGTCGCCGCGCAGCACCCGGAGCGTCAGGTCGCGGATGACCGGCGTCCCATCGAAGGCCTTGCCGACATGCTTGGCGACGGAAACGAGCTTACCCGACAAATCCGCCTCGGTCGCGACCAGGCGCAGCGCGTTGTCGCCGCCGCCCATCTCCCGCCGCTTCTGCCGCAGCGTGCCCAGCTCGCCGAGCCGGCGCACGTTGCGCTTGCGCCGGGCGGTGACGCCGTAGCGCAGCCAGTCCTCCTCACGCGCGATCTGCCGGCCCAGCTTGTGCTGGTCGCGCTCCGCCTGTTCTTCCACTTCATCGCGCCACGTCTCGAAATGCGCGAAGCCGCGGTCGATACGCCGGGTGATGCCGCCGTCGAGCCACACGATGCTGCGCGACAATTTTTCCAGCATGCGCCGGTCATGGCTGATCAGCACCAGCCCCGCGCGCAGGCTGGCCAGCTCCTGCTCCAGCCATTCGATGGCCGGCAGGTCCAGATGGTTCGTCGGCTCGTCGAGCAGCAGCAGGTCGGGGGAGGGCGCCAAGGTGCGGGCCAGCGCGCAGCGCCGCTTCTCGCCGCCCGAGAGGTGGGTCGGATCCTCCTCCCCGGTCATGCCGAGCTGATCCAACAGGGTGCGCGCCCGGTGCAGGTCGTCGCCCGGGCCCATTCCGTCCTCCACGTAGTCGAGCGTGGTGGCGAACCCGGCCAGGTCCGGCTCCTGCGGCAAATAGCGCACGGTGGTGCCGGGCTGCAGGAACCGCGTGCCGCCATCGGACTGCAGC
>CAXTJW010000151.1:0-8229 GCA_964244305.1 uncultured Acetobacteraceae bacterium | reverse complement strand
GCAAGGTCATGGCGCATCTGGGCCTGCAGGTCACCCGGCTGATCCGCGTCGCCTACGGCCCGTTCCAGCTCGGCAACCTCGAACGCGGGGCGGCGGACGAGATCACCGGCAAGGTGCTGCGCGAACAGCTTGCTGACGTGGCGAAGCCTGAGGGCGCCAAGCCGGAGACCGGCAAGCGGGGCCGGGCCTGACCAATGCGGATTATCGCCGGTGGCTGGCGTGGCCGCGCCTTGGCCGCACCGCCCGGCGAGGCGACGCGGCCGACCGCCGACCGGGTGCGCCAGGCGTTGTTCGACCGGCTAATGCATGCGCCCTGGGCCGGGCGGGCGGCGATGGAGGGCGTCCGGGTGCTGGACGTCTTTGCAGGCACCGGCGCGCTGGGGCTGGAGGCGCTATCGCGCGGAGCCGGCCATGCGACGTTCATCGAGAACGGCCGTGCGGCGCTGGATGTGCTGCACGCCAATGTGGCGGCTTGCCGGGCGGCGGCGCAATGCACGGTGCTGGCGGCCGATGCGCGCCGTCCGCCGGCGGGGCAGGCGTGCGAGTTGGTGTTCCTTGATCCGCCCTACGGCTTGGACCTGGTTGGTCCGGCGCTGGATGCCCTGCATGCCGCCGGATGGATCGCGCCGGACGCCCTGATCGTGGCCGAGATCGGCAGGGACGACACGCTGCCGCGCCCGGACCCGGTGGACGACCGCATCCAGGGGGCCGCACGCGTCGTGGTCTGGCGCAGATAGTCCAGGGCACAATCGAGGATTTTGCCGCTGGAACGATCACGAAGAAGCCGCCTTTGGCCAACCAGGACGCGGCTTACGTAGACTCGATCACCGGCAGTGGGTCAGTATGCAGTGGCGCGGACTTCTTTTACTGGCCAGGCACCGTCTAAGTAAAACCAGCCTCGTCATCGCGAGGAGCGTAGTGACGCGGCGATCCAGGGCCGGAAGGGCAGTTCTCCGTGCATGCGGCACTGGATTGCCGCGCCGAAGCCGGCTCGCAATGACGGCTACTTCGGCATGACAGAACTCACCTTTTACTCGATCACCCAGCGGGTGAACCGCACCAAGCCGGCATCGGAGAAGTTTGGCGTATCAGCTTGACGCCGATTGCTCGGAAGCAGCCTCCAGCGACCGCCTGATCCGCTCCACATCGTCCTTGACCTGCACGACCCGCTGGGCTGACAGGCCCATCGCCCCGGCAATCGTGCAGGGCACGTGCAGCGCCCGCTCCCGCAACCCGCGCCCGGCCTCGGTCAGCTCGGTGCGGACCAGGCGCTCGTCTCGCTTGTCGCGGGTGCGGCGGACGAGGCCGGCCTGCTCCATACGCTGCAGCATGGGCGTAAGGGTACCGGAGTCGAGGTGCAGCCGCTCGCCAAGGGCGCGGACGGTGAGTCCATCCTCCTGCCACAGCACCAGCATCGCCAAATACTGCGGATAGGTCAGCCGCAATTCCGCAAGGATCGGCGCATAAGCCTTGCCGAGCGCCAGGGTCGCCGAATACAGCGCAAAGCAAAGCTGTGCCTCCAGGTCGAGATCGTTGCCCGCCTGAGGCGTCACTTCCGCCGTTGCCGCCATGCCACCTATGACCCGCTGAACCAGTTGTAGCCCTGATCCTCCCACCATCCGCCGGGATTGTCATTGGTCACGAACATGGCATTGATGTGCTTGGGATTTTTAAAGCCGAGCTTGGTCGGAACCCGAAGCTTCAACGGAAACCCGTATTTATCCGGCAGCGGCGCGCCGCGGAAATCGGTGGCGAGGATCGTCTGCGGATGCAGCGCCGTCGCCATGTCGATGCTGCTGTAATACCGGTCGGCGCATTTGAAGCCGACGTAATGCGCCCGCGTATCCGCCCCAACGCGCTCGAGAACGCTGCGGAGCGGCACGCCGGACCACTCGCCGATGGCGCTCCAGCCCTCGATGCAGATATGCCGGGTGATCTGGCTGGCCTGCGGCATGGCGCGCAGCTTTTCCATGGTCCAGGGCGTCTTGTCCTGCACGAGGCCGGATACTTCGAGCTTCCAAGTGTCACCGTCCACCTCGGGGGTGTTGTCCTCGGGGTAGTAGGCGTTGAACGGGAACGGGTCGGTGATCTCGGCGGCCGTGAAGGTCGGCGCGAGGCGGTTCGGATCGAACAGCCACGCCTGCACCCGGTCGTTGAACCTCGACACTGCCCACAGCGCCTTGTCCACCGCGTCCCCGTCGGAAAGGTTGCAGCCGGTCAGCATCGTCAGCGCCCCAAGCGACAGGCCGGACCGCAACAGCCGCCGGCGGTCCACTTGCACAAGCTTGGGCCGCACCAACTCCGGGAACTTGCGATCGGTCATGGCTGCAACTCCTCGGGGCTCGCCGCAACCCGGGCGCGGCCGGTGATCATCGCCCATAACGTGCTGGGAACGATCGCGACCAGCGCCAAATGCACGACCAGGAAGCCGACGATGCCCGCCATGGCGACGAAGTGAATGCGCCGGACCACTTCGTAACCCCCAACTAGGCCGACCATCGTCTGGAATTGTACGGGTTTCCAAAGGCCTAGCCCGGAAAGTACCGCAAGTACCGCGAGCAGCAGCACGGCAATGTAGAACAGCCGCTGGATCGCGTTGTAGACGCCGAGCTTATGCACCAGGCGAAATGCCAGCGCTTCCTTCAGGTCCCGCCAGACCGCGCTTGGGCTGACGGGGAAAAAGCTGCGCATGAAGTGCCGCCCGGCGATGCCGTAGGCGAGATACACCAGGCCGCTCGCCGCCAGCAGCCACATCGCCGCCAGGTGCCAGGCGATGGCGCCGCCCAGCCAGCCGCCCAACGTGGCCCAGCGCGGGAAGCTGAAGCCAAACAGCGGGCTGGCATTGTAGATCTGCCAGCCGCTCATGATCATGCACACGATCGCGATGGCGTTGAGCCAATGCGTCACGCGCACCACGAGCGAATGAATGACCATCACCGGGGTTTGGGCGTGCCGGTCTGGGGCAGGCTGGACGGCGCTCATGCTGCTTTCGCCTTCCTACATTGGCGGGACGGTGCCGTTCGCCCCGGCGATCACGGCGTTGGCAATGACGGTCGGAGCACCCTTGGGGCTGAAGACCACGACGCGCGCGCCGGGCAGCAGCACGGCATTATCGGCGGGCTTGATGGTCACGACGGGAACGTCGTCCGGCACCACGACCGTCTTGGTTCCGCCCTTGTAGTCGATGACCATCGTGCGCCCGTTGGTGGTCTGCACGCTGCCGACGGCGCCGTTGGTCATGGTGTTGCCACCCGTCAGGTCCCAGCCATAATGGCCGTCGCCGGTGCCGCGCAGGCTCTCGTCGAAGATCGTAACCTCGAGCGCCTTCAGCGTGCCGTCCGGCAGCGGCGCCGCTGCAATGCCGACATAGGAATTCGGCTTCACGTCCGCCAGGCTCGCGGTGTTCGCGACCAGCACCTTCGTCTTGTCCGTGAGCGCCACCGGGACGGTCTGGCCGTTACGGGCCTTCGTCTCCAGCGTCTGGCCGGCGAAACTGCCAATGGTGCCGCGGGTGATGGTCATTGGCGCCTCCTGCGCCGAGGCGGCGCTGGCGATGAGGGTGGCGGCGAGGCCGAGACCTGCGATCTTTTTAAACATGGGCGTTCCTCTTTGCTATTGAGCCACGCTCTGCTACGCCGAATTTCAATTGTGCACAATAAGATTGCATACTATCGAACACGCCGCGTTGCGCGTCGGCGTCTGCCCACCGAACCTAAGCCGTAAAATGCCGTTACCGTCTGAACGGCATTTAAGGAGGAAACAATGCGAAAAATAACTTTGGCCGCGCCGGCACTTGGTTTTCTGGGCCTCCTGACCCTGAGCCCTTCGCCCGCCACTGCGCAAGCGCCAGCCGCGGGCAGTGGCCAGGGTGGCGGCGTCGGCGCCAGCGTCACGCAGCCGACGACGCCGCAAGGCACTGCACCGCCGGGCACACCGTCTGCCGACACCGCCGGCGACCGCGCCCTGCGTGACGCGGCTGGGCAGAATGTGCTTGGCAAGACCGACACGCCGGCCACTCTTGTCCCGGGAAATACGACCGGACAAGATAGCGGAGTTCAAAAATAACGCTTAGGCTCGCTTAAATCGCGTCATCCAAATGGCTGATGGGGGCCGGCCAAGCCGTATCAGGCAGCCGGCCCCGCTTGGCGCAGATTGTATCGCCCTAAGCTCATCCACCCGGCCAGAAACGAGTGGCACCGGTGCCTAACACTGACGCTTGCACCGCTTTTTTCGCCAGGGTATCCGATAGGTATCGTACAAAGCGTCGTCCTACGGAGGCCATGATGTCTGCTACCCGCCGTGCGGCCCTTGGCTCACTATTGGCCGCACCTGCGTTGATCGGCCGCCGGGCCAATGCGAGCGTCACCTCCCGCGTGCTCACCATCAGCCACCAGTTCCCGGGCGGCACCGCGAACAACCAAGGCGACTTCCGCGACCGCCTGGTACGACGGTTCGCGGCCGATGTGCAGCGGCGCACCCGTGGCGAGCTGGCGTTCGAGGTCTACCCAGCGTCATCCCTGATGAAGACGGTGAAACAGTTCACGGCGCTCAGCCGCGGCGAGCTCGATTTCTCCCTTTATCCGCTCGCCTACGCCGGCAACGAGATGATCGAGGTGAACATCGGGCTGATGCCATGCCTGGTCACCACCTATGAGCAGGGCCTGGCCTGGAAAGGGAAGCCGGTTGGGCGCGAGCTCACCAACCTGCTTGATCAGTACGGCATACGCATCGTCACCTGGATTTGGCAGGCCGGGGGCATCGCGTCCCGCAACTCGTTCGTCGTGCAGCCGAACGACGTGAGGGGCCTCAGGATCCGCGGCGGCTCACGCGAGATGGACATCATGCTGAAGGCCGCGGGCGGGATCATCGGCACGCTCCCCAGCGACGAAATCCATGCCGCCATGCAGGCTGGCTCGCTCGACGCTGCGGTGACCTCCTCAACCAGTCTGATCTCGTTTCAGCTGGAGCGGATCAGCAGGGCCGTCACCACTGGGCGCACCGGAAGCTTCTGGTTCATGCTCGAGCCGTTGCTGATGAGCAAGCAGGTATTCGAAAGCCTGACGCCTACGCAGCAGCGGGCGATCGAGGAGGCTGGCCAGGACCAGGAGGCGTTCGCCATGCAGGCGGCGCGGCGGGACGACGAGGATTTGGCTGCGGTCTATGCGAAGGTGGGCATCGCCGCGAAAACCATGAACGCGACGGCGATCCACAAATGGCGGGAACTGGCGAAGCGCACGGCGTGGAAAGATTTCGCCGACCGCAACGTCCGCTGCGCGTTGCTGCTGAAGCTTGCCGAGCTGGTCCCTTAAATCGCGGACGACGGCGCCTGCAATCAGGACGCCGTCTCCGTGTGCGCCGGTCAGATTTCCCGCTGTTCCATCATCCGGGCCATGGTGTCGGCTTGGCGGATCGCCAGCGACACGATGGTCAGCGTCGGGTTGCAGGCGGCGCCGCTGGTGAATTGGCTGCCATCCGACACGAACAGGTTCTTGATGTCGTGCGTCTGCCCGTACTTGTTGATCACGCCGTCCCGCGGCTTCTCGCTCATGCGGTTGGTGCCCATGTTGTGCGTGCTCGGATAGGGCGGCGTCGGAATGAGCCGGGTCGCGCCCACCGCCGAATACACCGCCGAGCCCTGCTGCACCGCATGTGCGCGCATGGCGACGTCGTTTGGATGGTCGTCGAAGTGCACGCTGGCGACCGGCAGGCCCAGCTTGTCCTTGACGGCCGGGTCGAGGGTGATGCGGTTGGTCTCCCGCGCCATGTCCTCGCCGATCAGCCACATGCCGGCCATGTTGCTGTAGTCGTCCATGGCGCTGGTGAAGCTGCGGCCCCAAGCGCCGGGGTCCATGAACGCCGCCATGAACGGCACGCCGAGCGAGACCGTCTCCATCTCGTAGCCGCCGACGAAGCCCCGGCTGGTGTCGTGCCGCGCCTCGTCGCGGATGATGCCGGCCATGGTGGTGCCGCGATACATGTGCACCGGCTTGTCGAAGATGCCGTAGACGTTCCCGGTCATGTGCCGCATGTAGTTGCGGCCGACCTGCCCGCTGCTGTTGGCCAGGCCATCGGGGAACATGCTCGAAGCGCTGTTGAGCAGCAGGCGCGGGCTCTCGATCGAGTTGCCGGCGACGGCGACCACGCGCGCCTTCTGCTTGTGCAGCGCGCCGTCCGGGCTTGCGTAGACGACGCCGGTCACCTTGCCCTGCGCGTCGTGCTCGATTTTTACCACTTGGCTGTTGGGGCGCACTTCGAGCTTGCCGGTATCCTCGCCCTTGGGGATTTCCGTGTATAGCGTCGACCACTTCGCGCCGGATTTGCAGCCTTGGAAGCAGAAGCCGATCTGCTGGCAGGAGCCACGGCCGTCGCGCGGCTGGCTATTGATCGCCATGCGCCCGGTGTGCACCTCCTTGTAGCCGATCTTCTTGGCCCCGGCTTCCATGACGCGGAAGTTGTTGTTGCCCGGCAGCCCCGGGATGCCGTTGGTGCGCGTCACGCCCATCTTGTACTCGGCCTTGGTGTAGTAGGGCGCGAGCTCGTCGAGGGTGATCGGCCAGTCCAGCAGGTTGGCGCCCGGCAGCGCGCCATAATGGGTGCGGGTCTTGAACTCGTGCTCCTCGAAGCGCAGCGACGCGCCGGCCCAGTGCACCGTGGAGCCGCCGACCGCCTTCACGATCCAGGCCGGCAGGTTCGGAAAGTCCTTGCCGACGCGCCAGGTGCCGGACGTGGTCCGCATGTCCTTCCAGGCGAGCTGGGTGAAGCTTTCCCACTCGTCGTTCACGAAGTCCGACGTCTCGTAGCGGTCCCCGGCTTCGAGGATGACCGCCTTGATGCCCTTCTGCGCCAGCTCGTTGCCGAGCGTGCCGCCGCCGGCGCCGGAGCCGATGATGACGACGACGCTGTCGTCGTTCAGGTCGAATTGTGCCATTTGCCCGCTCCCCTAAGCCGTCGGCAGCCAATTGATGTCGTTGAAGCCGCGGGCCAGATAGCCGCCATGCTCGGCGGACGAGCCCTCGTAGCCGAACTTCGGCCAAAGCTCCGGCTGGTTATACAGGGAAATCACGAGGTCGGACCGCAGGCTGCGGAAGAACTTGGTGTGCTCGATGCCACGCAGCAGGATGACGCGGTCCGCCTCCCAGGCAACGCTCATGTAGTTGCTGTGGAAGCGCTCCTGCGCGTCCTGGTCCAGCCGGGCGACGCCCTCGGCGATCATGGACTTCATCGCCTCGTCCTTGCCGGCTTTCACGTCCCACGGGGTGACGGCGCGGACGTAGAACACGTCGCCGACGTGATCATGCGGGAATATATCGCGCGATACCTTTACCAGTGTCGCCATGTCGTGCGGCGCGATGGCCTTCGCCGCTTGCGCCCAGGCAGCGTCGGCGCTGATGCTGGCGCCGGCAACGATGGCGGCCGGGACTGCGACGCCGGTGGTGCGCAGGAAGTTGCGCCGGCTGAACTGCGAGCGGCGGTCGATCTCTCTCATGGGGAAGCTCCTCCGTGGTTTCTGTTTATTTAGCCGAAGCGGCCATGCCGCTGCAGCACCTCGATGCTATACCCGTCCGGGTCCTTTACAAAAAAGAAACGTCCGAGCAGCGCGCCCTCCCGCTCCAGCTCGCGGATCGGACCCGGCGTCGCGCCGGCCACCGACATCTTCGTCCGCGCCGCGTCGAGGTCGTCGACCACGACCGCGAGATGCCCATAGCCGTCGCCGAGATTGTACGGCTCGGTCCGGTCATGGTTGACCGTCAGCTCGACCTCGAAGCTGCTTTCCGCATCGCGCATGTAGATCAAGGTGAAGCTGTCGAACGGGTAGCGGTCCACGATCTCGAGGCCCATGGCGGCGCGGTAGAACGCGACGGCCCGGCCCTCATTCAGCACGCGTATCATCGAGTGGATCGGCTTGGCCATTCAGCTTTGCTCCTTGAGGTAGGCGATGATCGCCCCGCGGATTTCGGGCTTGGCCTGGCGGTAGCCCATGACTCCGCCCTTGATCACGGACTGCGGGTTGGTGAGGTAGGGGTCGAGATGCGCCTCGTCCCATTTCCAGTCCGCGTCGGCGAAGCCGGGAGAGTACTTATAGTCCGGCACGGTGCCGGCCTTACGGCCATACACGCCGGCGAGGTTGGGGCCCTGCCGCGTTTCGCCGGCCACGAGGGAGTGGCAGGTGCCGCATTGCCGGGCAAACAGCTTGGCGCCGTCCGGCGCGTCTTGCGCATGGGCGTGGGT
>CAXTJW010000150.1:0-8238 GCA_964244305.1 uncultured Acetobacteraceae bacterium | reverse complement strand
GCTCGGCCATGGCGCCACGCGGCGGATCGCCATCCATTGCACCTGCCACGGTCGCATCGAGGCGGACGAGCGCATCCTGCTCGACGTGCTCTGTCTTGCACAGCAGGGCCAGCGGTTCGAAGCATTGGTCCTGCTGGGCGGCATGGCCACGGACCATGCGGCATGGGCCGCACTGCAGCGCCGAGGGGCTGGGGACCGAACTGGCGTTGGCGGGCCACATCCTGCAGGCGCCGAATGCGACAGCCGCGCCTTTTGAAGCAGACGGCGACCCGGCGGCCGTCTTGCGCCGGTGCACGACCACTTTGCATTAGCCCAGACCGTTGCAGCCTGCACGATCTCTGTCGTACGGTTTCGATCGCCCATTGCGTCCTTGTCCGACGAAGGAACACCACATGCCCGACTCCTTGCCCTTATTGCCGGCAGCTCTCGATGGCCTGCTGCGCCGCGCCTCGGTTCCCGCCCGGCTGCTGCAGGAGCCTGCCCCGGATGCGTCCGCTCTCGACCTGGCCGTCTCGGCGGCGCTTTGCGCTCCGGACCATGGTGGGCTGCGGCCCTGGAGGTTTGTCTTCATCGCAGGCGAGGCACGGCATGACTTCGGCGACCTGCTGGCGGCCTCCCTGGCCCTTCGCGCGCCGTCCACATCGCCCGAGCGCCTGGAAATCGAGCGCGCAAAGCCGCTGCGGGCGCCGCTGCTCGTCGTTGCCGGGGCTGCATTGCGCCACGACCGGCCCGGCGTGCCGGTCTGGGAGCAGGAAGCCGCGGCGGCGGCCGGCACGATGAATTTCCTCAACGCACTCGAAGCGATGGGCTTCGGCGTCGTCTGGTTGTCGTCGGACGCGCTCCGGGATGGGCGTGTGAAGATTGCATTGGGATTCGACGAGGCCGACGCGCTGCTCGGCTGGCTCTATGTCGGCACGCCTGCCGCCGGCCGCCCACGGCCGGAGCGGCCGGAGCCGGGCCCATTCTCACGGGTGTGGGACCCGCGCGCGCAGGGCGATACGCTGGATGGGGCTGCAGAGTGCCCCTTTCTGCAGGCGGCCGGCAACGCACGCTAGTGGTGCAAATCAGACGCAGACAAGGGAAGCAGTCTGCGTCGACGCCGTTCGTTCCGGTGCAACCATCAATCGCCGGGCCGGGCAGGGGCACGTCTCGGATAGGCGATCGCAGCTCCCTTTACCCGCACCGTCGTTGCCTTGCCGAGCTGGGGCAACATCCGGCCGGGGACACGCGCAACAAGCTGCTCCCCGCCGCAGAGCACGATGTTCACCGAGGCATCCGCACCATGGAAGCGCACGGCGGTGACCGTCGCCGCGGTTCCGCTGCTGCCGAGGCGCAATTGCTCCGGGCGGATCATAATGGTCACCGGGCCATGCGCTGCGGCGGCCAGGGATACCGTGCCCAGGCTGCACATTGCCACCGGCCCGGCGGCCTCGCCGTCGAGCAGCACTGCCTCCCCCACGAAGGCGGCTAGTTCCGCATCGACCGGGTGGTGATAGAGCGCATCCGGGGTGTCGAACTGGACCAGCCGCCCGCGGCGCAGCACGCCCACCAGATGTCCAAGTGACAGCGCCTCTGCCTGATCATGCGTCACCAGCACCGCGGTCGCCCGTGCCGCGGCCAGCGACGCGGCCACGCTCTGCCGCGTCTCTATCCGCAATGCGGCATCGAGCGCGGAAAATGGCTCGTCCAGCAGGACCAGCCGCGGTCCCGGCGCCAGCGCGCGCGCCAATGCGACCCGTTGCTGCTCGCCCCCCGACAACTGGTGCGGTCCCCGGGCCGCGTAGGATGGCGGCAGCCCGACCCGCTCCAGCAGCGCGGCCGCCCGGCCGGCATTGTTTCGCTCGCGCCGGGGCAGCCCGAACAGCACGTTCTGAGCAACCGTCAAATGCGGGAACAACGCCCCTTCCTGCGCCACATAGCCGATCCGGCGGCCTTCCGGCGGCACATGCAGGCCCGGCCCCGCCACCGGCCGCCCGGCCAGCAGGATACGCCCGGCATCCAGCCGCTCGAAGCCACAGACCAGACGCAGCAGCGTGGTCTTGCCGCTTCCGGAAGCGCCGAGGATCGCCACCAGCCGGCCCGGCGGCACACGGAAATCCAGGCTGTGCAGCACAGCCTGGCCCGCATAGGCCTTGGCCAGGCCCACGACCTCCAACGCCGGAATCGTCATGCCCCGGCGAGCGCCGCCGCACCGAAACGCCGCGCCAGCACCGCGGTCGAGCCGAGGGAGCACGCCACCATCACCGCCGCGAACGGCGCCGCGCTGGCGAAGGCAAGGGTCGAGGTGTCGGCCCAGACCTGCGTCGCCAGCGTCTCGGTGCCGGCCGGGGAGAG
Source organism: uncultured Acetobacteraceae bacterium (assembly GCA_964244305.1). Taxonomy (GTDB): domain Bacteria; phylum Pseudomonadota; class Alphaproteobacteria; order Acetobacterales; family Acetobacteraceae; genus CAHJXG01. The sequence goes on along the minus strand of CAXTJW010000150.1, from coordinate 5,904 downwards.
CAGGAGCGTGGCGGTCAGCTCCGTCACGATCGACACGAATACCAGCGCAGCCGCCGCGCCCAGCCCGGGCAACGCAAGCGGCAGCGTGACCCGCCAGGTGACGCTCGCCCAGCCGAGGCCGAGCGTCCGCCCTGCCTCCTCCAGCCCGGCCTGCGCCTGCAGCAGCGCGGCGCGGATGCTCACCAAGGCGAGTGGAAGGAACAGGATCGCGTAGGCCACCACCAGCAGTGTCGTCGTCTGATAGATCGGCTCCAGCAGACCGAGGCTCAGGGTAACCAGCGCCAGCGCCACCACGATCCCGGGAACGCCCTGGGCCATCCAGGCTGCTCGTTCCAGCAGGGTGACCGCCGGTCCATCGAAGCGCACAGCCAGGATGCCGAGTGGCAGTGCGAGCAGCGTGGTCACGGCAGCGCCCCCCAGGCCGAGGCCGAGCGAGGCCAAGGTGGCATCGACCAGCGCCGGCAGCGAAACGGCAACCGTCGAGACTGCCGCCGAGTCGTGCCGCCCTAGCCAGAACAGCAACATCCCGAGCGGCACGCCAAGCGTCGCGGTCGCCAGCACGGCAAAGCCGGCGAGCACTGGAGCGCAGGCCCGCCCAAGCCGGTGCGGCACGGCGCGCCGGCCGGTGAACCGCGCTACCCGGGCATAGCGCGCCCGGGTCCGCAACCGCCCTTCCGCCAGAAGGCAGAGGCCGCACAACAGAATCAGCACGGACGCGACCATAGCGGATTCGGCGCCGTCCTGCCCGGTGCGGTACTCGGCGTACAGCTCCGTGGTGAATGTCTGGAAATGCAGCAGGGCGAAGGCGCCGAACTCCACGAGGGTGTTGAGCGCGACCAGCAGGGCGCCGCCCAACAGCGCCGGGCGGAGCTGCGGCAGCACGACGCGGGCGAAGGTGCGCCATGGCCCGAGCCCAAGCGCGCGCGCAGTTTCCTCCAACGCCGGGTCGAGCCCGCGCAAAGCGGCCGAGACGGGCAGGATCACGAACGGCATATAGGCGCCGGTGATGACCAGCACCGCACCCCAGAATCCCTCCAAACTGGGCGACATCGACACCCAGCCGTAGGAGGAGATGAACGGTGGCACCGCGAGCGGCGCCGCGGCCAGGACGCCCCACAGGCCGCGGGCGGGCAGATCGGTCCGCTCGATACACCAGGCGCAGGCAGTGCCGATCACCGCCGCCGCAAGCGAGACGACGGCGACGAGCATGACCGTGTTGAGCAGCAGTTCGCCGACGAGGGGACGGACCAGCAGGTCGACGGCGTCCGACGCGCTCACTCCCGCCGCCTCGGCCACGGTCCAGAGCAGCGGCAGTGCGACGAGTAGCGGCCCAGCTGCCCCCGCAAGCAGGAGCGCTGCCGGCGGGCGGCGTCCGGTCACGTCAGCCGAGCCGTCAGAGTAGCCCGGCTTGGCGCAGCATCCTTGCGGCATCGTGGTCGTCGCCGAGTTGTTCGATCGTCACGGCGGGCGGCTGCAGGTCCGTCATCGGCTTGAGCGCCGGGTTGGCGGCGACGCCCTCGGCCAATGGGTATTCGAAGTCGATGTCGCTCTTTGCGATCATCTCCTGCACCGGCTTGCTGACCATGAATGCGAGAAATTGCTGCGCCGCCGCCGGGTTCTTGGACGATTTGAGCACCGCCGCGCCCGAGACGTTGAGCAGCGCGCCGAGGTCGCCGTTGGCGAAGTGGTGGATCTGCGAATTGACCTTGTCGGCGCCCTGCTCGACCCGGGCGCGGTAGTAGTAGTAGCTGTTGATCACGCCCACCGGCACCGTCCCGCGTTCAATGGCGGCGACGACGCCCTCGTCGTCTTCGAATATCTTGCTATTTGCCTTCAGGCCCTTCAGCCAGGCGAGCGTCGCATCCCTGCCATTTAGTGTGACGGACGCGGCAACCAGCGGCAGGAAGTCGGCATCGGACGGCGCGATGCCGACCTTACCCTTCCACTCGGGCTTGGCCAGGTCATACAGCGACGCTGGAAGTTCCGCTTCCTTTACCGTGGCCGGATTGAAGGTCACCACGTTCTCGCGCACCAGCACGCCGAGCCAGTTGCCGTCGGGGGCCGAGAACGCCGGCGAGACGAGCTTGAGCGTTGCCGAATTGACCGGGCCGAGCAGCTTCTTTTCGTCCAACAGCATCAACTCGGGCGAGTTCTCGGTAAAAAACAAATCGGCTGGCGAGCGGGCGCCCTCGCGGACGATCTGGGCAGCGAGCTCCGGCGCGTCACCCTTCTTCACCTTGACGACGATGCCGGTCTGCTTGGTGAAGGCGTCGGTGATCATGGTGACCAACTGCCCGTGTTGCGCGGCGTAAAGCGTCAGGGTCGGTGGCGCGGCTCGGACGGACGAGCCGGTGGCCATCGAGGTCAACAGTGCGACGGCGGTTAACGCGGCCCGTGGCAGGCGTATGAGCACATCAGATCTCCTCAATCACAAGTTGCGAACGCGTCGCAATTTCAGGTGAGAGCTATCATCGGGTCGCCTGAGGGTCAATCATCCGCCGCGTGTCCGCAGCGGTGGCGCCACGGCTGGCAACGGCGTGTCCTGGCGGCCATACGCTCACCAGCCTCGACGTGAATGGGATGCGCCTTGATCTGTGCCTGAGGCTGGCCCCACGACCCAACACGACGTCACGCAGGGCAGGATCCCTTTCCGCTTGACCTTTCAAAAACACAGTTGATAATAAGAGTCAGTCGCAATTGCATGCCATGCTGGATCGCGCTGCGGCGCAAAGGAGGAGTGTCGCCGTGCGGGATCGCCTGTTTCTAAATCGTGCCCTGTTCACCGCCGGGCTCTATGCCGGCATGGCGGGCGGGCTTGCGCAGGCGCAGCCAACGTCCAACTCGCAAAGCTTGCCGGACGCCGCGCCATCCGGTCAGCAAAGCCCCATCCCCGGCCCGGGCGATAGCGCCAGCCCGGCCGGCACCGGGCCATCGCCGGGCGAGCCCGGCTTCACCACCGGCCTGTTCAGCTCGTCGCGCGCCAACCTGCTCGGCGATATCTACGGGTTGCGCACGCTGCTCGGGAACTACGGCATCTCGCTGGGCCTGCAGGAAACCAGCGAGCTTTTCGGCAATCCCACCGGCGGGATACGCCAGGGGGCTGCCTACAACGGCCTGACGACCATGAGCCTCGGGCTCGACACGGGCAAGGCGTTCGGCTGGGAGGGCGGCATCTTCAACATCAGCGCCTTCCAGATCCACGGCCGCAACTTCAGCGCCGATAACCTGGGGACCTTGCAGACCGCGAGCGGCATCGAGGCGCAGCGCGCCACTCGCCTTTGGGAGCTGTGGTTCCAGCAGAGCTTCCTCGACGGCAAGCTCGACGTGAAAATCGGCCAGCAGAGCCTCGATACCGAGTTCATCGGCAGCCAATACTCCGGCCTGTTCATCAACACGATGATGGGCTGGCCGCTGATCCCCTCGGTCGACCTGTATGCTGGCGGCCCGGCCTATCCGCTGGCCTCCCCGGGCGTTCGCGTCCGTTTCCAGCCGATCGAGAACATGACGGTGCTGGCCGGCGTGTTCAACGACAATCCGCCGGGCGGCCCGTTCTTCGACGACAGCCAAGTGCGCGGCGCCTCGCAGTCCGGCACCAAGTTCAACACCAACACCGGCGCATTGATCATCGGCGAGGTGCAGTATGCCATCAACTCGCCCGTTGTGGGTCAGATGGACTATGGCAAGGCCAGCTCCGGGCTGCCAGGCGTCTACCGGCTCGGCTTCTGGTACGACACCGGTAAATTCTTCGACCAGCGCTTCGACAACCAGCGCGTGTCGCTCGCCGACCCGACCTCGGACGGCAACCCGCGGACGCGGCGTCACAACTACAGCATCTACGGCACCTTCGATCAGATGGTCTGGCGCCCAGACGCGGATGGTCCGCAGTCCGTCGGCATCTTCGCCCGGCTCATGGGTGCGCCGGGCGACCGCAACCTGGCCAATTTCAGCGTCAACGGCGGGATCGCGCTCAAGGCGCCGCTGCCGGGTCGGGACAACGACAGCTTCGGCATCGGCTTCGGCGTGGCCAAGATCAGCCCCAGCGCCATCCAGCTCGATCAGGACACCAACCGGCTGAACGGCCCCTATCCGATCCGGTCGAGCGAGAGCTTCGTCGAGGTGACCTACCAATACCAGGCCGCCCCTTGGTGGACGGTGCAGCCCGACTTCCAATACGTGTTCACCCCCGGCGGCGGCGTTCCGAACCCGCTCCGCCCGAGCCAGCGCATCGGCAACGCGGCCGTATTCGGCGTGCGCACGAACATCGTCTTCTGATCCCGCCCTTTGGAGCACCGCCCGATGCATAGTCCCTTCCAGATTGGCGCACTCCTCCTCGCCCTCGGCGCCGCACTCGCCGGTGTTGCGGCTCCGGTGCGCAGCGTGCGCGCGCAGGAGGCCAAGGGCTTCCTCGAGACTGTCAAGCGCCACACGCTGCTGACCTCGACCGTTACGCCCGATGGGGACCAGAACCCGTATGCGGTGGTCGTCGCCCCGGTCTCGGCCGGCAAGATCCAGAAGGACGACGTGCTGGTCACGAACTTCAACAACAAGAGCAACCTGCAGGGCCTCGGCACCACCATCGTGGACTGGAACCCTGCCACCAAGCGGCTGTCGGTGTTCGCATCCATCCCCCGGCACCTGCCGCAGTGCCCCGGCGGCATCGGCCTGACCACGGCGCTGACGATGCTGAAATCCGGCTGGGTCATCGTCGGCAGCCTACCGAGCCAGGACGGCACGACGGCGACGAAGGGCGACGGCTGCCTGCTGGTGCTCGACCCCCAGGGCAAGGTGGCATCCTCCCTGACCAGCCCGAACATCAACGGGCCTTGGGGCAACCTAGCCGTCATCGACAACGGCGGCACGGCGACGCTGTTCGTCAGCAACACCGGGTTTGGCGTGACTGCGCCGGGTCAGGAGGTGGTGAACAAGGCCACGGTCCTGCGCCTCGAACTCGCCATCCCCGAGAACGGGCCGCCGCGGGTGCTGAAGGAGACGGTGATCGCCGACGGCTTCGGGCAGCAGGCGGACAAGGACGTGTTCGTCATCGGCCCGACTGGGTTGGGCCTGGGGCGGAACGGCACGCTGTATGTGTCGGACGCGCTCGGCAACCGCGTGGTGGCCATCGCCGACGCGGCGACGCGCACGACCAGCGCTGGCCAGGGACGCGAGGTGACCAAGGACGGCTTCCTGCGCCGGCCGCTGGCGATGGCGGTGGCGCCGAACGGCCACCTGCTGGTTATCAATGGGTCGAATGGCCAAGTAGTGGAGGTTGACGCCGAAGCCGGGAAGCAAATCTACGCACAGTGGATCGACCCCAACCGCGCGCAGACACCGCCGGGCGCCGGTGACCTGTTCGGCATCGCGATGACGCCGGCGGGCGATGGCTTCTATTATGTGGAGGACGAAGTGGCTGCACTCGTGCTGGCGCATTGAGCGGGGGGCGATGCCCCTTTGCCTCCCGGCGCGGTTTTCTGGGTGGTGCCGGCGGAGCGCTTGCCGCATTGGCTGCGACGACCGGCCGGGCTGCGGGCGCAGCGGGCGCCGAACCGGCCGCCAAGGGCATCACCGAGGAAAGCCGCAGCCCGGCCCGCACGGTCATCGAGCCGTTCCACGGCGCGAACCAGGGCGGCATCCTGACTCCGCAGCAGAACCATACCTATTTTGCCGCTTTCGACCTCGCGACCGAGGCCCGTGCCGATGTGGAGGCCCTGCTGCGCCGCTGGACCGAGGCGGCGGCGCGCCTGACCGGAGGTGAAACCGCGGCCCCGTTGGACGGTGCGCCCGCGGACAAGCCGGCCCCCGACACCGGCGAGGCCTTGGGGCTGGGTGCTGCCCGGCTGACTTTGACTTTTGGGTTCGGCCCCGGGCTGTTCACGCGGGATGGGAAGGATCGCTACGGTCTGGCCG
>CAXTJW010000149.1:0-8240 GCA_964244305.1 uncultured Acetobacteraceae bacterium | reverse complement strand
CCGGAGTGCTGGCGCTGCGTGACGAAGGAGTGGTGCCGCTTTCCCGCCAAGGAGCCGGGTCCGGCAAGCACGTCTCGATAACGTTTTGGCCGATAACGCCTTGGCCGGGAGCGCCTTGGCCGGGAGCGCCCTTGCACCCGACTCGGCCGCCGCCTTATTTCTGCAAGCCATGTTGCATATCGCCAAGCTCGCCGTCGGCATTCGGGACATCGCCCATCTGCGCCAGGTTCAAGCCATACGCGCCAACGAGACGCCGCCGCTGCGGCACCACACGCGCAGCTTTCCGCGCCGGGCGGCCGAGATCACCTGCGGCGGCAGCATCTATTGGGTCATCGGCGGCGCCATGCTGGTGCGCCAGCGAGTGCTGGAGGTGATCGAGGACCGTTGGGACGACGCGACGAAGTGCGCCGGCCTGGTGCTCGACCCGGCGCTGATCCCGGTCGAGGGCCGGCCGACGAAGGCGTTCCAGGGTTGGCGCTACCTGACCGCAGCCGATGCGCCAGCCGACGTCAGCACGCAGGGACCGGCACGCGGGGCTGACGGCCTGCCGGAGGAGCTGCGACGCCAGCTTCAGGCGCTCTGTCTTTTGTAGTAACGTCTCGCTTGCAACCGGCCCGGTGGTCGATCATGGTTACTACAACGATCTATGGGCAGTTGCTGCCCTGATCTATTAACTGGTCAGGAGCGTACGATGAGCTCTACCCGTCGCTGGTTGGTCGCTTTGGCTGGCTTCGGTCTGGCGATATTCACCACCGGCGCACACGCTGCGGGTCACCATTCCCATGCCCGCGCCGCCCGAGTCACGACGGCGACGTATAGTCCGAAGCCGCCGGTCTTGCACCGCCTGCATGCGGTGCTGCATGACGGCATGTCCGCGGACCGTGCCATGCCCCTGCACGGCTGACACAATCAGCAATTGGCCTCGATGAGGGTCAGCAGCGCATTCAGCAAAGCAGCCGGCGATGGCGGGCAGCCCGGCACGATCAGATCGACCGGCAGCATCATGCCGATGCCGCCCTCGACGGCGTAGCTGCCTGCGAAAACGCCGCCGTCGATCGCGCAGGCACCGGCCGCGACCAGCCATTTCGGCTCCGGCATCGCCGTCCAGACGCTCTCGACCGCCTCCCGCATGGCGTAGGTCAGCGGCCCTGTGACCAGCAGCACGTCCGCATGGCTGGGAGTGCCGACGAAGGCCATGCCGTAGCGCTTTATGTCATAAGCCGTGCCCTGCAGCGCCCCGGCCTCCTGCGCGCAGCCGCCGCAGCCGCCGAGGCCGACGTGCAGCACGGCCAGGCTGCGGCCCAGCCGGCGCTGCGCCGCGCTGTCGAGGCGGGCCGCCAGTATGCCCGCAACCTCCATATCCGGCACGCCCGCCGGATCGGCAGCCGGACGCCGCAGGAGATTGGGAACGAAGCCGCGGAGGCTGAGCCGCATCGTTAAAGCTCCAGGCCGACAATGGCCGGGTTGATTGACCGGATGATGAGCGGAATGTCCGAGAGCCGGGCGTTGCGGCAGGCGGCCTCGATCGACGGCAGCTGTATCCAGCCGGGATCGCGGGCGAAGTTCGCCTCGACCAAGCCGCCGTCAAGGCGCAGCCAGTGCCAGACATCGCCGCGGGGCCCATCGGCGACGCCCAGGCCCTCGCCGCTCGCATCCGGCACGGAGACGCTGACTGGACCCGGCGGCAATCCTGCCAGGAGCTCCCGCAGCAGGCCCGTGCTGCCGCGGATTTCCTCCAGGCGCAGGCGCAGGCGGGCATCGACGTCGTTGGTGCGCGGCTCGCGCAGGGAGGCCTCGGTCATGGCGGCGCGGGGCCGGCTACAGGACGCGGCGCCTGCCATCTGCCGCGCGACCCTCCGCTCGGCCGGGTGGCAGCAGCCGATGCCGACAGTTTGGCCGTTCAGCAAATAGAGGCCGCGTTGCAATGCGGGCGTCGCCGCCGCGATGCGATCCAGCGTGTCCGATAGCGCTGCGAGGCCTGCGGGCGTCAGGTCGGCCGCGACTCCGCCGGGCACGACGCGGTCCATGAGCAGGCGATGGCCGAATGCGGCATGGCTCGTACGGCGCACGCACTCCTGCAGGTCGCCGCAGCGCGCCGTCATCAGGCCCTGCGCCGCCGCGCCCAGATCGGACAGGTGGCTCGCGATGCGTTCGAACTCCGCCATCACCCAGCGGAGCGCCTGGCCGCGCGGCGGCGGCTCGACCTCTGCGGCCGCCTCGGCTGCTCGGGCAAAGGCGATGGCGTGCGCCACGGTGCTGCCGGCCGCGATCCTGGACGCGAGCGCCGCAGCAGCGTGCAGCGGCTTGCCGCGCATCAGCGCCAGGATGCCTCGATGCGCATAGCCCAACCCCGTCTCCAGGCGGACCACCGTCTCGCCGGCGGCGGTGAGGCGGAGGTGCACCGCCTCCATGACGCCGCCGATAGGTCCGGACGGTATCTGGTGCAGGTCGGGTCCGGTGGCGCCCAAGAACTCCGGGGGCTCTGCGGGCGCGGCGTTCGGGACCGGACGGGCCGAAAGCGGACGCAGCACGGGCCAAAGGCCCTGGTCCAGCAAGGGGCGCGGATCGACGCCGTTGCCGGCGAGATGGCCCCAAAGGTCGTGCACCATGCGCTCGAACGGCGCGGCGGTGCGGCGCGTGGGGGACAGCGCGTCGAACATGCCGGCCTCGATGCGGACGGAGGCGAGCAGCGGCGCATCGGCCATGAACAGGGCGTGCGCGTGACCCGCATCCGCCCATAATCCAAGGAAAGCCGGCCCCGGTCCGCCCACTGGGGCCTGCGCCACCGCGCGCCATGCCTCGGGAGCAAGCAGATAGCGGGGCCAGGGCCGCATAGGCTGCACTGCGCCGCGGCGGATCAGCGCGGCGATGGTCATGCCGGCCCCTGGCCCGCGAACAGCACGATCGCCGCCAGGAATGCCAACACCGCCGCGATGCCGAGCGCCGCGGGCACCCGGGCGAGCGCCAGGCCAGGGCCGATGGCGTCCAGCGCCGCAAGGCAGACGCCGAGCCCGCCCATTTTCAGCACCCAGGCGGCAAGGCCGACGGCCCAGGCCAGCAGGCCGGCCCCGCTCGCGGCGATGCCGAACGGCAGGAACAGCGCCGCGAACACGCTGATTGCCACCAACGTGCCCAACTGCCCGGCATAGTCGAGCATGGCCAGATAACGGCCGGAGTAGTCAAGCGCCGCCGCCCGGCACACGAGGCCCAGCGCTGGCCCGCCGTCCCGACGGCCGATTGCGGTAAATCCGACGATGGCCAGCGCAGCGCCGGCCACGATCCAGGACAGCCCCCGCGGCCCCTCGCGCAGCATGGCGCCGATGGCGTCGAGGTTGCTGGAGCGGGCAAGCGCCGCCAGCACCAGGATGACCAGCAGCGTCGCAGGCTCGCCGCAGGCCGCGGCCGTCGTGATACGGCTGGCGCCCATGCCGCCCAGCGCCGTTCCGCTCTCATACCCCGCAAGCGCGAGCGCGAACCGGCCCGCCGCCAGCAATCCCGCCAGCAGCACGAGATCGGCGAGTGGCGCAGTGGCCATCCCGAGCGTGAAGGACGGCACGAGCAGTGCTGCGGCGATCGCGACGGCAAGGCACACGATGGGCGCCGCCGTGAACAGCCATGACGCCGCTTCGGGCAGCAACGGCTGCTTGCGGAGCAGCCGCTCCAGGTCGCGCCAAGGCTGCAGCAGCGCCGGCCCGGCCCGGCCCGACAGCCGCGCCCGAACGAGCGCCCGCAACCCGGCGAGCACTGGGGCCGCGGCCAGCATCAGCGCCGCATGCAGCACGAGAGTCAGCAGGCCGATCATAATGCCGCAAAAAGCAGCAGCGCGGCCAGCAGCAGCAAAGCTCCGGCCGACTTTGCCGGCGTCAGGCCGCCGATCCGCTGCCTTGCCGCCTTGGCCCCGCGCGCCAGGCTCGGCCATTTGGCAAGGCTGGTGAAATTCTGCAGCAGCGCCTGACCTGCGGAGGCGGCGCTGATCTGCATGACGGGGTCGCCCGCTTGGCCGCCAGCCCAGGACGGCACGCGCCGGGCACTCCGTGCATTCGGGCCCGCCAGACGTGACACCGCCCAGGCGACCGCGACGCCGGACACCGCCAGCACGGCCGCAAGCCCCGGCGCGATGTAGCCGGGGCTTGCCACCTGCGGCGAGATCACAAGCAGGCCGCCGCCCGCCATTCCCATGCCAAGCAGTTGCCGCAGCGCCGGCTGGATGAACGCCAGCGCAGCGGACGGCCAGAGCCCAAGCAGCAAGCAGCACGCGGCCAGCCCCGCCATGGCCAAGCGGAATGGGCGCGGCGCGTCGGTTGCGGCAGCAGCGGCGGAGGTCCGGGGGCGGCCCAGGAAGCCGATGCCGATCAGCCGGATCGCCCCCGCCGCGGCCAAGGCGGCGCCGAGCGCAACCGCAGCGAGCACGAGCGCAAAGCAAAGTTGGAGCCAGAAGCCGCCAGGACGCTGGTCGGCCAACAACGACTGCACCAGCAGCCAGCGGCCGGCGAAACCCGCGGTCAACGGCAGGCCCGCCAAGCAAGCAGCGCCAGCCAACGCGCCCAACCCGACGCCGGGCATGGTCCGCATCAATCCGCCAAGCTGCGACAGCGCCCACGTCCCCGTGCCGCGCGACACCGCCGCCATGCACAGCACCAGCAGCGCATCGAAAACGGCGTAGCTCATTGCGTGCAGCAGCGCCGCCGCAAGCGCCAGGGCCGCAAGCGGCGTCAGGTCGGACCCACGCGCGGTCAGCGCGACGCCAAGCCCGGCCGCGGTCAATCCGGCGGCGCCCATGCGGCATGCGGCCAGGATCGCCAGCAAGTCATCCTCGGCATTGGCCCGCAGGCCTCCGACGACCGCCGCAGCGGCGCCAAGGACCAGCAACGGCAGGCCCCATAAGCTCGGGACGGCGGGACCGCAAAGGTCGAACGACACACGAAGGAAAATATAGATCGCCGCCATCGCCATGGCTTGGGACAGCAACGCGCCGATGGCGTTCGATCGCGACGGCCATACCAGGCGCGACCCGGCGCCGAGCAAAGCCAGCAGCAGCACCGCGGCCGCCCGCGCGCCCTCGGGCGGCGCGTTGCGCATGGCGGCGAAGCTCAGGTCCAGCCCCGCATCTTGCGACGCTAGCAACAGAACCGCAGCGGCCGGGAACAGCGTGCCGCATGCCGCCTGCGTCAGGGCCGGCCGGGTCCGCAGGTCCAGCGCCCACGCCGCGGCCGATGCGAGGCCAAGAGCCAGGACGAGGGTGAAGCCGTCCGCCGCAAGTAGGACGAACGCCAGCGCGCCTAGGGCAACGGGCAGCAACGGAGCCTCGCACTCCAGAGCCGCGACGGCGCCGATCATGCATATAGCAAGCAAAAACAGCGCCGAGAGCGCGTCGATGGCAAGGTGTAAGCCGCCATTTGGCCCAAACGGCACCGCAATGGACCCGGTCACCCCTCCCCCCAGCGCCACCAATGCCAGCGCCGCGCCGAATGCGCAGCCAGCCCAGGTGACGACGCGAACCGCCGCGAAGCCCAGCACCCTCACAGAACGGTGGTGCCGAAGGGACAGGCCGAGTAGATCATGCTTCCTCCACCCCACTTCCGGGGCGAGGGTCACGATAGGTCGGCCCGGCGACCGATGGCAACGCCAGCTGGGGGCCTACGCGGACGTTGACCGAAGCCGCCGGGGACCGGATGCTATAAAAACGAGACCATTCAGAGGACCGGACCATGCGCCTTCGCACCCTCCTGCTCGCCGGAGCTGCCCTTTTGGGCATGGCGACCGCACCGCTCGGCTCATTGCGGGCCAAGACGCTCGTCTATTGCTCCGAGGGGTCGCCCGAGAACTTCAACCCGCAGCTCAACACCACCGGGACGACGTTCGACGCCAACCACCCGGTCTATGGCCGGCTGATCGAGTTCAAGCCCGGGGAGACCGGTATCGAGCCCGGCCTGGCGCAAAGCTGGGACGTCTCGCCCGACGGCAAGGTCTTCACCTTGCATCTGCGTCCCGGCGTGAAATGGCACAGCAATGCCGCGTTCAAGCCGACGCGCGATTTCAACGCCGACGACGTGCTGTTCTCGTTCGACCGGCAGGGCAAGGAGGACCATCCGTATCATAAGGTGTCGGGCGGCAACTATGAGTATTACGGCGACATGGACCTGCCGAAGCTGATGTCCTCGGTCGAGAAGCTCGACCCGCTCACCGTCCGCTTCACCCTGACCACGCCGTCGGCGCCGTTCCTGTCGGATCTGGCGATGGAGTTCGCCTCCATACAATCCGCCGAATACGGCGACGTGCTGATGCGCGCCGGCAAGCCCGAGCAGATCGACCAAGTCCCGATCGGCACCGGTCCGTTCAGCTTCGTCGCCTATCAACGCGACGCCACCATACGCTACCGCCGGTTCGACGGTTTCTGGGGCACGAAGGCGAAGCTCGATGCCCTCGTGTTCTCCATCAACAAGGACCCGGCCGTGCGGCTAGCGAAGCTGCGCGCCAACGAGTGCCAGGTCTCGGCCTATCCGACGCCCGCCGACCTGCCGGGCATACGTACTGATGCATCGCTGAAGCTGATGGACCAGCCCGGGCTCAACATCGGCTACCTCGCCTTCAACACGCAGAAAAAGCCGTTCGACGACAAGCGCGTGCGGCAGGCGCTGAGCATGGCGCTGGACCAGAAGGCGATCCTGGATGCGGTGTTCCTCGGCGCCGGGCAGCCGGCGAAGAACCTCATTCCGCCGACGATGTGGTCGTATGACGACGCCGTGAAGCCCTGGCCGCTCGATGTCGTGGCGGCGAAGAAATTGCTGGCCGAGGCGGGATATCCCGAGGGGTTCGAGACCGACCTGTGGGCGATGCCGGTGCAACGGCCCTACAACCCCGACGCCCGCCGCATCGCAGAGCTGATGCAGTCGGACCTCGCGAAGATCGGCGTGAAGGCGCGGGTCGTCAGCTTCGAATGGGGCGAATACCGCAAGCGCGTCGCCGCCGGGGACCACATGATGGCGGAGCTCGGCTGGACCGGCGACAACGGCGACCCGGACAACTTCTTCGTGCCGCTCGCCAGTTGCGCCGCGGCACGGCCCGGCGGCGGCAATTCTGCGAAGTGGTGCAACCAGGACTTCGACGCCCTGGTCAACAAGGCCGCGACCCTCACCGACCAGGCCGAGCGCGCCAAGCTGTATGAACAGGCCCAGGTGATCATGCACGAGGAGGCGCCATTCTTCCTGATCGCGCACTCCGTCGCCTTCCAGCCCATGCGCAAGGAGGTCACCGGCTACGTCATGAGCCCGTTCAGCCGGCACATCTTCGACCAAGTCGACATCCAGTAGCGTTCTGGAGTGCTTCGCCTATTGGCCCGGCGGCTGGCGCTGATCGTCCCAACCTTCGTCGGCGTCACGCTGCTGGGCTTCCTGCTAATCCACTCCATCCCCGGCGACGCCATCGAGGCCCGTGTCGGCGAGCGCGGCATCTCCCCCGAGCGCCTCGCCTATTTCCGGCATGAGCTCGGCCTCGATCAGCCGTTGTGGAAGCAGTTCGTCGACTACCAGGGCCAATTGCTGCACGGCGACCTGGGCCGCTCCGTCGTGACGCAGGAGAGCGTGTGGGTCGAGTTCAAGACGTTCTTCCCCGCAACGCTCGAGCTCGGCGTCTGCGCGTTGGTGTTCGCCATCCTGGTCGGCCTGCCGCTGGGCGTCATGGCCGCGGTCCGGCGCGGGTCGGCGCTCGACTATGGGCTGATCGGCATTTCCGTCACCGGGGCGTCCATGCCGATCTTCTGGTGGGGATTGATGGCGGTGCTGGTGTTCTCGGTCGCACTCGGCTGGACGCCGGTGTCGGGCCGGATCGATGATCTGTATTATGTCGAGCCCTGGACCGGCTTCCTGCTCATCGACTCCTGGTTCAGCGACGACGCCGGCGCGTTCCGTTCGGCAACCCGGCACCTGATTTTGCCGGCGATCGTGCTCGGCACCGTGCCGCTCGCCACCATCGCCCGCATGACGCGCTCGGCGATGCTGGAGGTGCTGGGCGAGGACTACGTGCGGACGGCGCGGGCGAAGGGGCTGGCGCCGGGCCGCGTCGTGGTGGTGCACGCGCTGCGCAATGCGCTGATCCCCGTGGTGACGGTGCTCGGGTTGCAGGTCGGCGCGCTGCTCGGCGGCGCGATCCTGACCGAGACGGTGTTCGCCTGGCCCGGCGTCGGCCACTGGCTGGTCGAGAGCGTGCAGCGCCGCGACTACAACGTGCTGCAGGGCGGCACC
>CAXTJW010000148.1:0-8249 GCA_964244305.1 uncultured Acetobacteraceae bacterium | reverse complement strand
TCAGGATGGGCGTGCTCATCAGGCTGCCATAGACGCCGCCGTTGGTGATGGTGAAAGTGCCGCCTGACAGCTCGTCCAATTTCAGCGCACCGTCCCGCGCCCGGCGGCCGAAATCGCCGATGCCCTTCTCGATCCCGGCGAAGCCCAGCCGGTCCGCATCCCGCAGCACCGGCACCACGAGGCCATTCGGGCCGCCGACCGCAATGCCCATGTGGACGAAGTTCTTGTAGACGATCTCGTCGCCGTCGATCTCGGCGTTGACCGCCGGGAACTCCTTCAACGCCGCCACGCAGGCGCGGACGAAGAAAGACATGAAGCCCAGGCGGACGCCATTGTGCCGCTTTTCGAACGCGTCGCGGTATTCGGAGCGCATCGCCATCGCCGCCGTCATGTCCACCTCGTTGAAGGTGGTGAGCATGGCGGCGTTGTTCTGCGCGTCCTTGAGCCGCTGGGCGATGGTCTTGCGCAGCCGGGTCATCTTGACCCGTTCCTCGCCGGTCTCGGCCGTGCGGGGCTGCTTTGCCGCGGCGGCGGCGGGTGGTGCGGCAGGCCGTGCCAGGAACTGCAGCACGTCGCCCTTGGTGATGCGCCCGTCCTTCCCGGTGCCGTCCATGGCCGCCGAAGCCAGATCGTTTTCCTCAATCAGCTTCGCGGCCGACGGCATGGGAGCGTGAGCGGGCGACGGCTTGGGCTGCGGCACGGCCGGCTGCGTCGAGGCCGGACGCGACACTGGGCCAAGCGCCTTGGGCTGCGGGTTCACGCCGGGGCTGGGGTTGGCGGCGGTCGACGATGCGGTCGCGGTCGGCACCGAATTCGGCAAATCCGGCTTCGGCGTAGCGCCCGCAGCCTCCAACATCGCCAGCACGGCGCCGACCTCGACCTCCGCGCCCTCCTCGGCCGCAATGGTCCCGAGCGTTCCGGCGCCGGGCGCGTTGACCTCGACGGTAACCTTGTCGGTCTCCAGCTCCACCAACGGTTCGTCTGCCGCAACGCTCTCCCCGGCCTTTTTCAGCCAGCGCGCCACAGTCGCGGTGGTGACGCTCTCGCCCAGGGTCGGAACCTTGATCTCCGTAGCCATCTAATTTGCTGTCCTTACGAGTTCATGCCGAGCGCGTCGCGCACCAGCGCCATCTGCTCTGCGGCATGCACCTTGGCCAGGCCGGTTGCCGGGCTCGCGGCATCGACGCGGCCGGCATAGCGGGGCCGCGTCGCCCGGCCGCCGTTGGCCGCCAGCACCGTCTCGATCCGGCGGTCCACGAAGCTCCAGGCGCCCATATTGGCCGGCTCCTCCTGGCACCACACGACGTCTGCATTCAGGTATTGCTTAAGGATTTCGGACAGAGTGCGCTCCGGGAACGGGAAAATCTGCTCCAACCGCACGATCGCCACGTCCTTCACGCCCTTTTCCCGCCGTTCCGCCAGCAGATCGTAATAGACCTTGCCGGAGCAGATCACCACACGCTTGACCTGCTCGGCCGGCACGAGTTGGTCCAACTCGTCGAGGACGAAGCTGAAATGGCTGCCCTCGGCCATGTCGGCGAGCGCGCTCACCGCCAGCTTGTGCCGCAGCAGCGACTTCGGCGTCATGATCACCAGCGGTTTGCGGAAGTTCCGCTTCAGCTGCCGCCGCAGCGCGTGGAAGTAGTTGGCCGGCGTCGTCAGGTTGCACACCGTCATGTTGCGCTCGGCGCACAGCTGCAGATAACGTTCCAGCCGCGCCGAGCTGTGCTCCGGCCCCTGCCCCTCGTAGCCATGCGGCAGCAACAGCGTCAGCCCGCTCATACGCAGCCACTTGGTCTCGCCGCTGGCCAGGAATTGGTCGATGATCACCTGGGCGCCGTTGGCGAAGTCGCCGAACTGCGCCTCCCACAGCACCAGCACCTTCGGGTCCGCGAGGGTGTAGCCGTATTCGAAGCCCAGCACCCCCTGCTCCGACAGCAGCGAGTTGTAGATCTCGATCTTCGCCTGGTCGGGCTGGATGTTGTTGAGCGGCACGTACTCGTGCTGGTTGGATTGATCGGTCAGCACCGCATGGCGCTGGCTGAAGGTGCCGCGCTGGCAGTCCTCGCCCGACAGCCGCACCCGGCTGCCCTCGATCAGCAGGCCGCCGAACGCCAGCGCCTCGCCGGTCGCCCAGTCAATGCCGTTGCCGCTCTCGAACATGGCGCGCTTGGCCTCGAGCTGCCGGGCGATCTTGGGGTTGAGGTCGAAATTCTCCGGCTGCGTATAAAGCGCACGGCCGACGAGGGCGAGCTGCTCGGACGACAGCTCGGTCGTGTCCTCCTGGCGTTCGTCCCGCTGGTCGGACTGCTTCAGCCCGGCCCAATGGCCCTCCAGCCAGTCGGCCTTGTTCGGCTTATAGGCCTGCGCCGCTTGGAACGCCGCCTCGAGCCGGTTCTGGAAATCGTCCCAGATCGTCTTTGCATCCTCGGCCGTGACGCTACCCTCGGCGGCCAGGCGTTGGGCATATAGCGTGCGAGTCGTGGCCCGCTCCTTGATCGCGCGATACATGATCGGCTGCGTGAAGGCCGGCTCGTCCGTCTCGTTATGGCCGTGGCGGCGGTAGCAGACGATGTCGAGCACGAAGTCGGTCGCGAACGTCTGCCGGAACTCGGCCGCCAGGCGGGCACAGAAGATGACCGCCTCGGGCTCGTCGCCGTTCACATGCAGGATCGGGCACTGCACGGACTTGGCGACATCGGTGCAATAAAGGCCGGAATAGGCATGGGCGGGAACGGTCGTGAAGCCGATCTGGTTGTTGACGATCAAATGCACGGTGCCGCCGGTGCGGTAGCCGATCAGCTGGCTCATCGCGAGCGTCTCATACACCAGGCCCTGCCCGGCGAATG
Organism: uncultured Acetobacteraceae bacterium; assembly: GCA_964244305.1. Classification (GTDB taxonomy): domain Bacteria; phylum Pseudomonadota; class Alphaproteobacteria; order Acetobacterales; family Acetobacteraceae; genus CAHJXG01. The sequence goes on along the minus strand of CAXTJW010000148.1, from coordinate 5,400 downwards.
CCGCGTCGCCGTGCATCAGGATGCCCATGACGCTGCGCCGGGCCTTGGTGTCGCCCGCCATGTCCTGCCGCGCCCGCACCTTGCCGATCACGACGGGATCGACGGCCTCCAGATGCGACGGGTTGGGCTGCAGTGAGATGTGCACGTTGTGCCCGGCGACATCGACGTCCGTGCTGGTGCCGAGGTGGTATTTCACGTCCCCCGAACCCTGGACGTCGTCCGGCTGCGCGCTGTTGCCGCCGAACTCGCTGAAGATCGCGGTGAACGGCTTGCGGACGATGTTGACCAGGGTGTTGAGCCGCCCGCGATGCGGCATGCCGATCGCAATCTCGCCGACCCCGGCGTGCGCCGCCACGTCGATGATCGCATGCAGCGCGGGGATGGTGACCTCGCCGCCCTCCAACCCGAACCGCTTGGTGCCGACGTAGCGTTTTTGGCAGAACACCTCGAAGCCCTCGGCCTCGGTCAGCTGCGACAGGATGGTGCGCTTCGTCGCGGCGTCGAAGCCCCTGGTCCAGGGCGCGTCCTCGATACGGCGCTGGATCCAGGCTTTTTGGTCGGGGTCCTGAATGTGCATGAACTCGACGCCGATCGGCCCGCAATAGCTGGCGCGGACGATCGCCACGATCTCACGCATCGTGGCGCTCTCGCGGCCGAGCACCATGTCGATGAAGATCGGCCGGTCCATATCGCCGGGCCCGAAGCCGTAGGTGGCCGGATCGAGTTCGGCATGCAACCGCGGCGTCTGCAGGCCCAGCGGATCGAGCGTCGCCTCCAGATGGCCGCGAACGCGGTAGGCGCGGATCAGCATCAGGGCGCGCAAGCTGTCGAGCGCCGTCGCGCGCACCTGTTCGGGCGATGCGCCCTGCACGGCCGGGGCGGCGGACTTGGCGGCGCGGCCGGCGGGCTTCGCCGGCTCCGGCTCGTTGACATCGAAATGCCGCGGCGCCCAGGATGCGCCGCTCGCGTCCATCAGCACGCCGCGGGCCTCGTCATTCAGAGCGCCGAACAGCTCTGCGAAGCTTTGGTCGACGCTGGCCGGGTTCGCCGCCCATCTTGCATACAGGTCGGCGATGAACGCGGCATTAGCGCCGTTAAAGGCTTGGGCGAGCTGGTCTACGCCGGGCATACATGGTTTCCTTAGAACGTCAGACGCGGGCCTTGCACCGCCCGTGCCACTCTAAATAGGCGTGGTTGACCAAACGTCGTACGCGGCCTGGGTTGCCCTAGGCGCATAGGAGGCCGGCGTTCAGCCAACCAGCTTGCGGCTGGCGTCGATCAGTTCCTGCACCGAAGCGCAGCTTTTGTCGAATGCGGCCTGCTCGTCGGCATTGAGCGCGATCTCGACGACGCGCTCGACGCCGCCGGCGCCAATGACGACGGGGACGCCGACATAGAGGTCCTTGACGCCGTATTGGCCCGACAGATGCGCGGCTGCGGGCAGCACGCGCTTCTTGTCGCGCAGGAAACTCTCGGCCATGGCGATGGCGCTTGCGGCCGGGGCATAGAACGCGCTGCCCTTCTCCAGCAGCTTCACGATCTCGCCGCCGCCGTTCGCGGTACGCTTTACGATCGCGTCGATCTTCTCCTGCGTCGTCCAGCCCATCTTAATTAGGTCCGGGACCGGGATGCCGGCGACGGTGCTGTAGCGCACCAGCGGCACCATCGTGTCGCCGTGGCCGCCGAGCACGAAGGCCGTCACGTCCTCGACCGACACGTTGAACTCGTGCGCCAGGAACAAGCGGAAGCGGCTGCTGTCGAGCACGCCGGCCATACCGACCACCATGTTCGGCGGCAGGCCGGATTTCTGCTGCATCACCCAGACCATGGCGTCGAGCGGGTTGGTGATGACGATGACGAACGCGCCGGGGCAGTGGGTCTTGATGCCCTCGGCGACGGTCGCGATGACGCCGGCGTTCTTCGCGACCAAATCGTCGCGGCTCATGCCCGGCACGCGCGGGAACCCGGCCGTCACGATCACCACATCCGACCCGGCGATCCCAGCATAGTCGCTGCCGCCCACCATGTGGCTGTCGAAGCCGTCGACCGGGCCCGACTGCATGATATCGAGCGCCTTGCCGGCCGCGACGCCGCCGAACACGTCGAACAGCGCGACGTCGCCGAGCTCCTTCAAGCCGATCAGGTGGGCGAGGGTGCCGCCGATGTTGCCGGCGCCGATCAGGGCGATCTTGTTGCGTGCCATGGGAATGTCCTGGTTTGGAGGGGTGCGGACCTCGGCAACCACTCAGCGCCAGCCAAGTTGCCCGGCCACTTGAAACTGCCCGTGCGATAGACCATCCCGTGCAGAGCGGCAAGGCAGGCTCATGACAAAGCCGCGATCCGCTGCGGCCTCACGCCCGCCGGATTACGCGAGGTGCGGCAGACCCCCGCATCACGTCAGATGCGGCAGACCCAGATACTCGCGGCTCTGCATCTCCTCGAGCCGCGAGGCGGTGCGTTCGAAGGCGCGGGCGCCCTCGCCGCGCTGATAGAGCTGGTCGGGCGTCGCGGCGGCGCTGGCGACCAGCTTGACCCGGTGGTCATACAGCGCGTCGATCAGGACGATAAAGCGCCGGGCCATGTCGTAGTTGTCGGGCGACAGCCGCGGCACGCCGTCCAATATTACTGCCTGGTAGTGGGTCGCGAGCGCCAGATAGTCGCCGGCGCCCAGCGCCTGCCCGCATAGCGCGTCGAAGTCGAACCGCGCGACGCCCTGTGCAGCGAGCGGCACGGCGAGGACATGGCCCATGACCATGAGCCGCTCGGGCCGTGCTTTGGCGCCGGCGGTGAGGTCCCGGAACGCTTCGTCGAGTGCACGGTCGGCGCGGTCGTCATCCGGCACATGCCAGGTCGGCAGCCCGCGCAGCCGCTGCCGGCGCCAATCGCGGCTGCCGGCCATGACCAGCACATCGAGGTGCCGCTTGATCAATCCGATGAACGGCAGGAACGCATCCCGCCCGGGCTGGCCGGCGAACAGGTCGTCCGGCGGCGTGTTGCTGGTCGCGACCACCACGACGCCACGGGCGAATAGCGCCTTGAACAGCCGGCCCAGGATCATGGCGTCGGCGACGTCGTTCACCTGGAACTCGTCGAAGCAGAGCAGCGACGCCTCGGCCGCGATGGTGTCGGCGAGTGGCGGGATCGGATCGTCCGAATGCGGGTCGGCGAGGCGATGCGGCGCGCGACGCCAGGCGTAGATGCGCTGATGCGCCTCCTGCATGAACTGGTGGAAGTGGATGCGGCGCTTCCGCGGCACGTCGGCAGCGTCGAAAAAAAGGTCCATCAGCATACTTTTGCCGCGGCCGACATCGCCGACGAGGTAGAGGCCGTGCGGGAAATCGCTGGGCATGTCATCCCGGCGCTTGCGGCCGAGCAGCCGGCTGAAGAATCCCTGTTCGCCCGGCTGCCCCAGAGCATAGCCGCGAAGCAGTAGCCAGAGCGCCTGCAGCCGCTCGGCCACCAGGGCCTGCGATGGATCGGTAACGAGCTCGCCGGACGCGAGACGGGCGCGGTAGGCCGCCAAAGGTCCGCTTGCCTGGGGCGCATCCATGGTCATATCCATCCCGTGCCTCTCAATCCCTGCAGATCGTGGCAAATTTGATACGCATCAAAGAATTGCGAGAATGTAATTAAAACGTTGATTGACACGTTGTTTCGTCAGAGCGTTGCACTGTTGAGGAGAGACGGTTGATGAGAATGACACTGTTGGCGCTCGCAGTGGCGCTGTGTTCCGCGGGCTCCGCCACGGCAGTCGAATACCGCACTCCGGCGGCAAAGCAACTCTTCACCTGTGCTGCGGCCGGGTTGTCGCGCGTGGCGATGCAGGTGAAACCGGAGCCGTGCTGCGATGGACGGTTGAAATGCGCGCAATTCCTGTCGACCGGCGGCGTGCTCAGACCGATACCGGATCCGCGCACCTGATGCCATCCGGCCGATGGTTGATGCGTTGGGCTCGACTGGCTACTTTATTGTTATGAGCAAGCTTGATTATGCGGCCATCGCGGCGACTCCGGTTGCTACCGATCCATTCACCCATATCGTCGTTCCGCAGTTCGTCCCGGCGCCGTTCCTCGCGAAGGTCGTCCAGGGATTGCCGGCGCTGAGCAAAGGCGGCTCCTTCCCGACCGAGGGCCTGCGGCTCGGCGACGCCGCACGTGCATTGATGGCCGAGCTGGAGGCGCCTGGCTTCCGGGACGCCATCAGCCAGAAGTTCGGACTTGCGCTGGATGACGCGCCGACGATGGTGACGCTGCGTGGGCAATCCCGCGAAAAGGACGGCCGCATCCACTGCGACAGTTTGGCCAAGCGGGTCACGGTGCTGCTGTATCTCAATCCCGACACCGAGGCCTGGGCCAAACAAGAAGGTTGCCTGCGCCTGTTGCGCAGCGCGGATGACATTGAGGACTATGCCGTCGAGGTGCCGCCGGTGAATGGGACGTTGCTGGTGTTTCCGAACGGGCCGACGACGTGGCACGGCCATAAGCAATTCGTCGGCCGCCGCTATGTGGTGCAGCTCAATTGGATGACGACGGACGACAAGGCGCGATACGAAATGCGCCGGCATAAGATCACAGCGTTTATGAAGCGGCTGACCCGGGCAGCCTGATCGGCTATTCCCGCCGCAGCACGCTATCGTTGATGAAGCTGCTGAGGCCGCCGGCCACGAAGTCGCGTTTTAATTCCGCCTCGTCGTATTCGCTCTGCACCCAGTCCAGAAAGGGTATGCGCCCCTCGCCCGTCACGGCATAGCGCACGAAGAAAGCGTCGAGCACGCCGGTGCGAGCGCGGCTCCAATGGCCGAAGCGCCACGATAGCTGCTTCAGCGCCTCGGCCGCGGTGCCGCCCTCGAACATGATAGCGAGGCCTGAAGCTAGGCCAGCCCGGTCGGCGCCGGACTTGCAGTGCATGAGCGCCGGAAACTCCAGCCCGCGGTAAATGTCGGCGAATCGCAGGATGCGGTCGCGATGCGGCGCGCCACGGCTCTCGAATGCCATGTCGATATGCACGAGGCCCAGCCGCGCCGCCCCCTCACGCGACAGCGCGTCGGAGCCGCATTTGCGATGTCCGCGCAGGTTGACCAGGGTGCGCAGCCCGAGCCGCCGGGTCGCCGCCGCCAGATGCCCTGGGGTCGGATGGTTCGACCGATACAGCCGTCCGGGGATGACCGGGGCTAGGTTCGTCCACACCGTGCGGAAGACGGCGTGATCGACCAATAGGCTGTCGCGCCATGCATCGACCCGGCCCCGTCCCGTCTCAAGCGTGCCGTTAAACGTCATGCTGCCCCCAAGCGGGCCGCGCCGGCGATCAGCCCTTTCGGTCGACCAGCAGCTGCTTGATCTCGCCAATCGCCTTGGCGGGATTGAGGCCCTTGGGGCACGTCTTAGTGCAGTTCATGATCGT
>CAXTJW010000147.1:0-8259 GCA_964244305.1 uncultured Acetobacteraceae bacterium | reverse complement strand
TGGTGCAGCGAGACCAGCACCGTGATGCCGTCCTGCCGGTTCAGCTCCGCCAGCGTCTCCATCACGCGCCGGCTGCTTTCCGGGTCGAGCGAGGCGATCGGCTCATCGGCGAGCAGGACGCGGGCGCCCTGCACCAGCGTCCGCGCGATCGCCGCCCGCTGCTGCTGCCCGCCCGACAGGGTGGACGCCCGCTGATGCGCGATCTCGGCGATCCCGACGCGCTGGAGTGCCTGCTGCGCCCGGGCGCGCTCGGCACGGGGGAACGATCCGGTCATCGTGCGCCACAGCGGCAGGCGGGACAGCGCGCCGAGCAACACGTTCGTCAGCACCGGCAGCCGGCCCACGAGGTTGAACTGTTGGAACACGACGCCGACGCCGGCGCGGGTGCGGCGGATGCCCTGGCCAATACGGCCGTTGGTCTGCACCGGTGCGCCGTGCACCAGGATGCGCCCGTTGGTCCCGCCCGTCCGCGTCCGGTCTGCGAGCATCAGGCCGGCGACATGCCGCATCAGCGTGCTTTTACCCGACCCGGACGCGCCGATCAGCGCGACCATTTCGCCGGGCTGGACCAGCAGTGCGTCGATGTCCAATGCGAGCCGGCCGCGGGCGAAGGTCTTGCAAAGCCCGGTTATTTCGACGGCAGGATGGGACATGCGCTACGCTTTCGATTTCTGCTTGCACTTAACGAGTTAAATGGACGGTCTTGATGACAGCTTGACTGCGGTTCGATGACAGTTGTCCTGTCTCGCAATGTGCGTCTGGCCGCTTATCTGCCGGTCATGGCATCTGAGAAAGCAAAGGTACTCCCTATGGCGACGCTGCTTGGTAGCCTGCTGCTCAGCGCCTGCTCGGTGTTCGGCATTCGCAGTGGCACCGAGGAGCCGCCGCATAGCCTGATCGAACGCGTCGGCGAGGTCGAAATCCGCCGCTATGAGCCGCGCGTCGCTGCCGAGACCACCGTTTCCGGCGATGCCCATACGGCTCGCGGTGAGGGTTTCCGCCGGCTGGCCGGATACATTTTTGGCGGCAATCAGGGGCGGGTCCGCATCGACATGACGGCGCCTGTCGCTCAGTCTGGAGCCTCGGCCGGCGAGCGTATCGCGATGACCGCGCCGGTCGCGCAGGCTTCGGACGCCGACGGCTGGGTCATCCGCTTTTTCCTGCCGGCCGGGCTCAACGACGCGCCGAAACCGAACGACGACCGGGTCCGTATCGTGCCGGTACCCGCGGAAATCGTGGCCGTGCTGCGCTTCGGCGGCTTGGCGACAGACGCTGCCATCGCGACGCAGCGCGCAACCCTGCTGGCGGCCCTCGCTGGCACGCGCTGGCGTCCGGCGGCCAACTTTGTCGCGTGGTTCTACGACCCACCTTGGACACTGCCGCCTTTGAGGCGCAACGAGGTCGCGGTGCCGGTTACGGACGCGGCGAAATGACGCATCCACCCTGTCGTCGCCGAGCGGAATGCAATGCCTGATAGGCGTCGGTAAACTTTACAGTCGCAGGTGATCGCGGGAGTTAAGTTATTGTCGAGAAACACTGGCATATCGTTTGCGTAACGATGTGTGACGCGGCAATGTTGACGGCCGCTGAGTCAGTTTCTCGCAAGGATGCCAACAGCTTGGCCACTCAGCCACATTCGACCCAAGTTATTACTATTGCAAAATGTTTGATGATCGGATACGTTTGCGCTCTGCGTGGCGACCGTGTGATGCGCTTGATCGCCAGTCCTATGTGCCTCGGCTGCCTCGGAGTGCCACAGTCTTGATGCTGCCATTTGTCTTTGTTCTTGCAAACATCCTTGACCGGAGCCTGTCGCGGGCGTCGGGACCGTTAGGAAAGCTATGAAAGATTTAGCTTTGAAAAGCGTTATCGGTCTCGCCGTCGCAGGCGCCGCGTCGCTGTTTTCCGCCCCGGCTGCATTCGCTACCGCAATCGATGTGCAGTTTGGCGCTGCATCGGTGAGCCAGCAGCAGGTCGGCCCGGCTGTCATCGGCGCTGCCGGCGACTATTGGAATATCTCCAACGCCGCTTCCGGCACCAGCACCTTGGTGGACACCAATCAGGCAGCAACTGGCGTAACGCTCACGTTCGCGGGGAGCGGCGTTTATACCGCATCCGCTGGGGGCTATGCATTCTCCGGCAAGCCCGATGCTAACCTGATGGCAGGATACCTCTACTCGAGCACCTCCACTATCACAGCGTCTCTAACGGGCTTGACGCCTGGGCAGGGATACAACCTCGATCTCTACACGCAGGGCGATAAGAACTCCGCAGGCAGGAGCGACGGTGTAACCGTGAACGGGTCCACAGGAACGTCCACGCAGACCAACGCGAGCACTTTTATCTTGAATAACAACTACCTGGTTTTCTCAGGCGCAGCGGATGCAGCAGGAAAAATATCGATCGCAGTCGTAACAAAAAGCGGCGAGGCCAACTTCAATGGGTTCCAATTCGTGACGACCACAGTGCCGGAGCCGTCGACCCTCGCACTTCTCGGTATTGGCCTCGTAGGCCTCTGTTTCTTCAAACGCCGCATGGACGCCTGACCGAGTAACCGGCCGGGCTTCCGCCATATTGCCGGAGGGCGGGGTAACGAGCGTCTGCTAGCCTTGCAAACCAGACGGAGGCGTCCGTCCGATTTGCAAGGCTATTCTTCGTTCGTGGACCGATCCAGCTCGCGCGTGAAGACAAGGCGTTAGGAACGGCCGACTCTAGAACGCCACGTGCCCGAATGCCGCGCGCAGGCCCAGGAACAGTGCGCCGCCCACCAGGAAACCCACCAAGGTCCCATTCACCCGCACAAACTGCAGGTCGCGGCCGACCCGCAGTTCGACCTTGTCGGTGATCTCGTCTGCATCCCACGCCGTGACCACATCTGCGATGAAATCCGCGAGCTGCACCTGCGCGCTCGGCAGCATCGTCGCGATCACCTTCTCCGCCGCTGCCTGCAGCCGGGCGCGGGCGGCGACATCCTCGGCCAGGAACGCGCCGAGATTGCCCAGCGCCGATTCCATCACCGAAAGCGTGTGGCTGCCAGGCCGTTTGGTGTCCGCCTCCAGTGCCACCCGCATACGCGACCACACGTCCCAGAGCCAGGCCTGCACCGTCTCATGCGCCACCACCCGGCGCACCGCACGGCCGATCTCGGCGGCGCGGGCCGGGTCGGTCTCGATCAACTCGATCTCGCGCCGCACCCAAACGTCGAACGCCTCGCGGATGTGGCTGCCCTCCGGGCCCATGCGGTCCAGTTCCTCGCGCAGCACGCCCAGCACGCGCTCCGCCACCTGCGCGCCCAAAGCCCAGCCGACCAGCCGGCCGCCCTGCGCGCGGACCTTCTGCTCGATGAACACGTGCAGCGTCTTGTGCTTACCTTCGAGCAGCTTGCGGAACTCGGCCAGCAGGAAGCCCAGTACCTCCTGGTGCCGCCCGCCGTCGACCAGGGTGCGCAGCGCCCGCGCCACGATGCGCCCGGCGCCGGGCCCGCCGACCATGCGCGGCACTAGGCGCGCCATGGTGCGGCGCGCGCGGCCGTCCTCGACGGTGGCGAGCACGCGGGGCAGCATCTCCGCCAGCGCCCGCGCGGCAGGCTGCGCCGCGACGGGGTCGGATAGGAACCGCGAGACGATCGACGGCAAGTCGAGCCGGCCCAGCACACGGGACACCTCGGCCGGCGTGAACACGTGCCCGGCCACGAACCGGCCCAGCGCCCGGCCCAGCCGCGCCTTCTGCCGCGGGATGATCGCGGTGTGCGGGATCGGCAGGCCCAGCGGGTGGCGGAACAGCGCCGTAACCGCGAACCAATCGGCGATGCCGCCGACGAACCCCGCCTTGGCGCTGGCCTGCAGCAGGTCCGCCCATAGGCCCGGCGGCAGCGCGTAGCTGATCAACGTCAGCGCCGCCATCAGCACCAGCAGCCCGGTCGCGAAGGCGCGGTGCTGCCGGAGCTCGCGCCGGGCGTCGCGCTCGGAGGCGAGGAGGGGGATGGTGATGGCTGAGGGCATGGCGCGGGGGATAGCACAAAAGGCCGGGGTGGCGAGGGGGCGCGCGGTCGGTTAGGCTTGCTGCAATGACCGATTTCGTCCTGTTGCACGGGGCTTTCCATGGCGGCTGGTGCTGGCCCCGCGTCGCCGGTCCGCTGCGCGCGGCCGGGCATACGGTGTTCACGCCGACGCAGACCGACCTGGGCGAGCGCGCGCATTTGCTGTCGCGGGACATCACCCTCGACGTGTTCGTGCAGGATCTCGTGGGCGTGCTGGAGGCCGAGGAGCTGCGCGATGCCGTCCTGGTCGGCCACAGCTTCGGCGGCAGTGCCATCAGCGGTGCCGCCGATCGCGTGCCGCAGCGCATCCGGCAACTGATTTATCTCGACAGCATGGTGCTGCGGGACGGGGAGACGCCGTTCGACCGGTCGCTGCCGGAGGTCGCGCGGGAGCGCCGGCGCATCGGCGCTTTGACGGGCGGACTGTCCATCGCGCCACCCGATCCCACGGTGTTCGGCGTGCCGCCGGGTCCGGACTGCGAGTGGATGCGCCGGCGGCTCACTCCGCATCCGTTCGGCACCTATGACAGCCCGCTGCGCCTGGCGCATCCCATCGGCAACGGGCTGCCTTGCACGTATATCGCTTGCACGGACCCGGAATACTCGACGCTCGCTGGGCATCGCGCCTTTGCCAGCGCGCAGCCGGGCTGGGGCTACCGCGAGATCCCGACCGGGCATAATCCGATGATCACCGCGCCCGACCTGCTCGTGGCGCTGCTGGAGGAGCTGACCGCATGAACATCCGCCGGATTGCGCCCGAGGCCCGCCTTTCCGGTGCCGTCGTGCACAACGCAACGGTCTATCTGGCCGGTCAGGTGGCGGACGACACCGGTGCCGGCGCGGAGGCGCAGACGGCCGACATATTGCGCCAGATCGACGCGCTGCTGAACGAGGCCGGGACGGACAAGACCTACTTGCTCTCGATGCAGATATTCCTGGCCGACCTGGCGGATTTCGCGGCGATGAACCGGGCCTGGGACGCCTGGCTCGACCCACGGCACAAGCCGGCCCGCGCGACGGTGCAGGCGCAGCTCGCGAACCCGGCTTGGCGCGTGGAGATTACCGGGGTCGCCGCGCTGCCGCCCATCCTGCCGCGCCCGGCCCAATCGAACGAGAGCCAGTTCGCTTGACCAGGCGGACCGCGGGGCCGATGTCGCAGGCATGAGTTACCAAGACTACATCGGACGGACCGAGACGCGCGCCGACACCGTCGCCCCGCATCTGCTGCACGGGCTAGCGGCCACCTTGGGCGTCGCCACGCCGAACCGGCTGCCGCCGCTATGGCACTGGATGCTGTTCCAGGATTGGATGCCGCCGGACCGGCTCGGCCCCGACGGCCATCCGAAGCGCGGCGGCTTCCAGCCTCCGGTGCACGAGCTGCCGCGGCGCATGTGGGCGGGGGGACGCTTGCGTTTCCTGGCGCCGTTGCGCGCGGGCGATCCGGTGCGCCGCACCAGCACCATCCTTTCGGTGAACGAGAAGCAGGGCGGCAGCGGGCGGCTGGTGTTCGTCACCGTCGGCCACACGATCGAAGGCCCTGGCGGCACGGCGATCGAGGAGCAGCACGACATCGTCTATCGCGGCGCCGAGGGAGCCGCGACCAAGCCCGCCGCCCCAGCCCCACCCGCGCCCGCGGACGCCATCCGCGCGACGGTCCATCCCGACAGCGTGCTGCTGTTCCGCTATTCCGCCCTCACCGGCAACGGCCACCGCATCCACTACGACCTCGACTACGTGCGCGATATCGAGGGCTATCCGGGCCTCGTGGTGCACGGCCCGCTGCAGGCGACCTGGCTCGCCGGATTGCTGGCGGGCCGCGACGTGGCGAGTTTCAGCTTCCGCGGGCTGCGTCCTGCGTTCCACGACAGCGCGCTCGCGACCGAGGCCTGGCAGGACGGCGACATATGGCGCCTGCGCACCCTCGACGCCGCCGGGTGCGCCTGCATGTCGGCGGAGGCCACGGTCCTATAAGCTGAACGGATAAATCCAATGTCATTCCTGACCGAGCCCGAGCCGCAACGCGGCGTCGCGATTTCCGTGCGGCCCGGCATCCGTCGCATCGTCGCCGCGAACCGCGGTCCGATGACGTATCACGGCACCAACACCTACCTGATCGACGCGCCCCAAGGCCGGATCGTCCTGGACCCGGGGCCCGACGACCCGGCCCATGTCGCCGCGGTGCTCGCCGCCGGGCCGGTCGCCCGCATTGTGCTGAGCCATACTCACAGCGACCATCTCGGCGCCGTCGCCGCATTGCGGGCCGCCACGGGGGCGCCGGTCTACGCCTGGCACGACCCGGCCAGCCCTGAGTTCAAGCCCGATATGCCTTTAAAGGACGGCGATGTCGTCGATGGCTGGCAGGCAGTGTTCACGCCCGGTCATGCGGCGGACCATCTGTGCTTCGCCGGGCCAGACGGGGTGCTGTTCAGCGCCGACCACGTGATGAGCTGGTCCAGCAGCGTCGTCAGCCCACCGGGCGGGGTCATGGCCGACTACTTCGCCAGCCTGCGCCGCCTGCTGGCGCGCGACGACCGGCTCTATTTACCCGGCCACGGGCCGCCGCTGCCTGAACCGCGCCAGTTCGTGCAGGACCTGCTGGCGCACCGCGAGATGCGGGAGAACGCGATTATGGCGGCGCTCGGCGCTACACCGTCGACCACCCGCGCGCTGACGGACTTGCTCTACTCGCAGGTAGACGAGCGCCTTCGCCGGGCGGCGGAGCGCAACGTGTTCGCGCACCTGTTGAAATTGCGGAATGACGGGCGCGCGGCGGACGGGCCCGATGGGTGGGTCGCGGCGTAGGACCGGCTTGCATTTCCCGGCTTCGTGACGCACATAAGCGAGTAATCTGGTCCACCCCCAATCGGGCATCGTTTGTGGTGCGGGGTGCATGGCGGGGCGCGCGGGGCAGGGGTCCCGCAGCGCTCGTTATGGTATGCCCGGCTTCAAATGGAGTAGCCCCGTGTCTGAGTCTGACGCCAACCCGCTCGCCCTCATCCGCAACATCGGCATCACCGCGCATATCGACGCGGGGAAGACGACGACGACGGAGCGGATCCTGTATTACACGGGCGTTTCGCATCGCATCGGCGAGGTGCACGACGGTAACACCACGACCGACTACATGGCGCAGGAGCGCGAGCGCGGCATCACCATCACCTCCGCCGCGGTGACGTGCGAGTGGAAGGGCCACCGCATCAACATCATCGACACGCCGGGCCACATCGACTTCAACATCGAGGTGAACCGCTGCCTTCGCGTGCTGGACGGCGCGGTGTTCATCATCGAGGGCGTGGCCGGCGTGCAGCCGCAGAGCGAGACCAACTGGCGCCTGGCCGACCGCTACAACGTGCCGCGCATCATCTTCATCAACAAGCTCGACCGCACCGGCGCCGACTTCTACCGCGCGTTCGACACGCTGAAGGAGAAGCTCGACATCGTGGCGCTGCCGCTGCAGCTGCCGATCGGCATCGAGGACACCTTCATCGGCGTCGTGGACCTGGTTGAGATGAAGGCGATCGTCTGGGAAGGCGGCGAGCTCGGCGCGAAGTTCCACGACGAGGAAATCCCGGCCGACATGATGGAGAAGGCGCAGGAATACCGCACGTTGCTGCTCGACACGGCGCTCAGCGTCGACACCGAGGCGATGGAGGAGTATTTCGACAAGGGCGACGTGTCGGTGGAAACGCTGAAGCGCTGCATCAAGGCGGGCGCCATCAGCGGCGTGTTCCGTCCGGTGCTGTGCGGCACCGCGTTCAAGAACAAGGGCGTGCAGCCGCTGCTGGATGGCGTGCTGGATTATCTGCCCAGCCCGATCGACGTGCCCGGCATCAAGGTCGCCGAGGAAGAGGACGAGCCCGAGGGCACGGTGCGCCGCATCATTCCGGCCAACATCAAGGCGCCGTTCGCCGGGCTGGCGTTCAAGATCATCAACGACAAGTATGGCACGCTGACGTTCGTGCGGGTCTATGCGGGCTCGTTGAAGTCGGGCGACACGGTGATGAACACGACGAAGGACCATCGCGAGCGCATCGGCCGGATGTTCCAGATGCACGCCGACAAGCGGGCCGAAATCAAGGAGGTCCATGCCGGCGACATCGCGGCCTTCGTGGGCCTGAAGGACACCAACACCGGCGACACGCTGGCCGCCGCCGAGGATCCGGTAATCCTGGAGCGCATGTCGTTCCCGATCCCGGTGATCGACATCTCGGTCGAGCCGA
>CAXTJW010000146.1:0-8288 GCA_964244305.1 uncultured Acetobacteraceae bacterium | reverse complement strand
GCCAGCGACAATGCGCGGCGGCGGCCAGGCAGCGGCAGACCAGTCATTGGTTTCCCTTTGCGGCTCGGAGTCGTAATGGACTCAGGCGTCAGCTGTATTCAATCGGCCACAGTTGTCAAATTAGAGATGGCCCAGAATCACATCCAACATCATGTATCGTAACGAACGAGCGCCTCGAACGGCACATCAAGCTTGGCGCGGCCGCCGAGGAAATTGAGTTCGATCAGCGCAACGGCGGCCGGGACCTCGGCGCCGACTTTGCGCAGCAGGGCGATGCCGGCCGCCATCGTGCCGCCGGTGGCCAACAGGTCGTCGACGAGCACGACGCGGGTGCCGGGTACCACGGCATCGGCCTGGATCTCGATCCGGTCGGTCCCGTATTCGAGGGCATAGTCGAGCCCGACGACCGCGCCTGGCAGCTTGCCGCGTTTGCGCAGCATCACGAAGCCACAGCCGAGCTTCAGCGCCAGGGGAGCGGCCAGCAGGAAGCCGCGCGATTCGACGCCGGCGAGGAGGTGCGGGTGATGGCCGCGGACCACGTTGGCGAGCCGGCCCATGGCGACCTGCCACGCATCGGGATGCCGCAGCAGAGTGGAGATGTCGTAGAACAGGATGCCGGGCTTCGGGAAGTCGGGAATGCCGCGGATGTGGTCCTTGAGGTCCATGCTGGTGCCCTAATGCGTTGCGGCGGGCTTACTGCCTCGGAGGCATTGCGGCAACCGATGGGCCGCGCTAGGCAGCCTGCATGTCGAGACCCACCATTGCCACCATCGCCGGGCTGCTGTTCGTCGCCGCCTACATCGTGGCGGCGATCACCTTGCCCGACCTCGTGCCGCGGGTGCATTGGACGATCGAGGCGCTGTATTGGTGCGTTGCCGGGATCGTCTGGGTGTTCCCGGTACGCTGGCTGATGCTGTGGTCGGTCTACAAGCGTTGATGTGGATTGGTCGGGGCGAGAGGATTCGAACCTCCGGCCTCTTGCTCCCGAAGCAAGCGTACTACCAGGCTGTACTACGCCCCGACTGAGCGGCGCGTATAGACCGGCCCGCGGCGGGGATCAAGGCCCAGTAAAGGCCGTTCAGACGCGTTCCGGCTGACCGGCGCCGGGCGTCAACAGGGTCGCAAGGCGGGCCAGGACGGCGTGCACGTCGGGCAGAACCTCATGCAGCCGCAGGCACTCCTCCGCGGCAAACCCCTGGTCGACCGCCGCCTGGATGGTCGCGAGATAGGGCTGCGCCCAGCCGCCGACGTCGCAGATCAGGATCGGCTTGTCGTGCAATGCGAGTTGCCGCCACGTGGTGATCTCGATGGTCTCGTCGAACGTGCCGAGGCCGCCCGGCATCGTGACGAAGGCGTCGGCGGCGTCGAACATGCGGCGCTTGCGGTCGTGCATCGTGCCGGTCACGACCATGGTGCCGACCCCGGCGTGGGCGACCTCGCGACGGCGCAGGAAGTCGGGGATGATGCCCAATACCTCGCCGCCACCGGCCAGGACGGCGTCGGCGACAATGCCCATCAGCCCGACCCCGCCGCCGCCATAGACCAAGCGGAGTCCGGCCGCCGCAAGGCCCGCACCGAGCGCCTCGCAGGCCTGCGCATAGGCTGGGTCGTGGCCGAAGCGGGATCCGCAGAACACGGCGACGGAGCGGATGGGGCTTGGCGGCATCATTATTCCTGAATTATCGGTGACAAGGCGCTTGGGGTGGATGGCGGAGCGCGCCCGGCAATGCAACGCTGCCCACCATAACGGCAACTGGGGATGTTGGATGCGAAAGACTTTGCTGGGCGGCTTGGTGGCGGTCGCTTTCGGTGGACTGGCCTATGCGCAGACGGTGCCCGCCGGCCCGGCCGTGCCGCTGCCATCCGACACCATCATCGCGGCCCGGCAGGCGGGGTATGACCTGCAGGCCGGCGTCGCAGCAGGCATGAAGACCGTGATCGACGCCGGCGGCGACGTGAAGGGCCTGGAGGACGGGGCAAAGGGCCTGTCATCTTGGGGGCACGTCATCCCGGCTCTGTTCCCGGACGGCACCCAAAGCGGCCACAACACCAAGGCGCGAGCGGAGATCTGGTCGGACCGCGCGGGGTTCGACAAGGCGGCCGAGAAGTTCTGGACCGAGGCCGACAAGCTGGCGGTCCTGGCCGCCGCGGACGACAAGCCCGGGTTCGCGGCGCAGTTCACCACGACGACCCAGGCCTGCGGCGCCTGCCACCGCGCGTATCGCGTACGGACGAACTAGCCGGGGCTATTTACCGTCAGGCGAACCGCACCAGCGCCCAGACCGCGCCCGCCGCCACCGCCAGGATGCCGGCGGCCAGCAACGGGCTGGCGAAGCGGGGCTGGCGGAGGTTGGCGGGCAGCCGCTTCTTGCCCGTCACCATCGCCCGCACCAGGTCGTGCCGCTTCACCGCGGCGTAGGCGATGATGGCGACAATATGCAGCACGACCAAGCCGAGCAGGACGTAGAACGACGTCGCGTGCACGCCGGACAGCCAGTCGCTCGTCGACTTGCTGACCCGGTGAGCCAGCGGGCCCTTGGCGGCAATGTCGTCGTTGCTGAACAGCCCGGTGCCCACCTGCACCAGCAGCGCCGCCAGCATCGCCAGCACCATCCAGCCGCCGGCGGCGTTGTGGCCGACCTCGGTATCCGGCGTGCGCTGGCCGAAGGCGGCGAGGTGGCGCAGGCCGGCCACCGGGCTGCGGAGGAACTGGCGGAAGCGCGAGGTCTCACTGCCGACGAACCCCCAAACCAGGCGGAACAGCAGCAGCGTCAACACGGTGTAGCCCGAGAGGAAATGGAGCTGGATCCAATCGCGTTGCACGGCGACGTAGCTGAATGTCATCAGCACGACGATCGCCCAATGGAAAAGCCGGGTGGGCGCGTCCCATACCCGCATCAGCAGGTTGGGGATGCGGGGCTGCGGCGGGCCGGTCGGGCGGCGGAGGGTGGTCGGGGATCGGGACGGTCTGGCCATGCCGCATATTGCCGGCGCATTGCTTAACGCGGAAGCCCGCTTGACGGATAAGCGCGGCATCGTCATGCGAGCGCCATGCCGGCGTTCCCCCATCTAGCCCTGTCGACGTTGCCGGGCAGGGCCGAGGCGTTGCTGCATGACGCCACGCTGCACGCCTATGCACCGCCTCTCGCGGCATTCGCGGTGGCGCTGGTGTTGGGCCTGATTGGGAAGGCGGGGATGCGGCCCCTGTTGGCAGCGGCGGGGAGCGGCGGCGCGCTGATTGGCTGGGCCGCGTTGCTGCCGGTGGCGGCGGCGCTGCGGGCGGTGCTGGCGCCACGCGCAATGGCGGACTTTTTACTGCTGCCAGCGGCGGCGGCGGCAATGGCGACGGCAGCAGTGGGGCTCGCGTCGCCGCGGCTGCGCGGGCGGGCGGAGCGTTGGGTTCCGGTGGCGCTGGCGGTGCTGGCGGGTTGGTGGCTTGCCGGGTCGACGCCGGCGCGACCGGAGTTCTGGCGCGTGTGGCTGGCCGTCGGCGTCGCAGCTTGGCTGTTGGCCCGGAGTGCGGGCCGGCTCGCCGCGGGCGGACAGATGCTGGCGGCGGCTTTGGCATTATGGGGTGGCCTCATTGTGGCTGGCGCGCCGCCGGTGTGGATCGCGGCGGCGCTGGTGGCGGTTGCGGCGGCGGCAGTGGCATGGTGCCTGGATTCTGCGCTGCCGCCGGTCCTGGCAGCCACCGTGGCGGCGGCGGCCGATCTCGGGACCGGGCGGCTGGTGCGGGCTGGGCTGAACGCGGCCGACCTTGCCTGTATTCTCGCGATCGGCGCGGCGTGGCTGATGCCGTCGCTGCAAACGAGGTTCGCCCGGCGGCTTGGGCGGGCCAGCCCAGCGGCGGCGGCGCTCGGCACGGCGGCGCTGGCCACCGGAGCGGTGTGGCTGAGTGCTCGCTTTCTGCAACGATAACTGAATGATTGCAGTTGCATGTCGAACGGCCTACATTTCAACTATGACGATGGGTGTCCTCCGCTCCCGAGTCCTATTGGCCCGAGTGGGGGTTGTGGGAGCGGTGTGCTTGGCAGGGGTGGCCTATATGCTTTGGCCAGCGGACGCGCCGAAGGCGAACCTCGGTTCCTCGCTCCCCGCTTTGTCGCTTCCAGCCGTTTCCGATGTCGCGCCGCCGATCGAGCCGGCGCCTGAAGCCCGGATCGCGCCGAGCTTCGACATCGCCCGCGTCGGGCCCGCCGGCAACACCGTCTTCGCCGGGCGTGCGGAGCCGGGCGCGATGGTGTCCGTGAACGACGGTGATGTGACGCTGGGCCAAGCCCGGGCCGACGCGCGCGGCGAATGGGTGTTGACGCCCGATGCTCCGCTGGCGCCTGGCGGGCGGGAACTCAGCCTGTCGGCACGGACTGCGGCCGGGCTCGACGTCAAGGGGCGCGATACCGTCCTGCTCGTCGTGCCCGCTCCAACCGCCGCGCCCAGCCCGGTCATGGCGCTGCTGGTGCCGCCGGCCGGGGCGCCGCGTGCGCTGCAAGGCGCGCCGGACGCCGGCATGAAGCCCGGCAGCAAAAAGCTGGCACTCGACGCCGTGGACTACGATGACCACGGGGCGATCCGTTTTGCCGGAACCGCCCCGCCTGGTGCGCCGGTGCGGGTCTATGTCGACAACGCGGCGGTCGGCGATGCACTGGCAAATGCGCAGGGCTACTGGACCCTGACGCCGCAGGGCGTGGTGGCGGCCGGAGTGCACCGGTTGCGGGTCGACCAGCTCACGGCCGCCGGCAGGGTTTTTGCCCGGGTCGAGCTGCCATTCCAGCGCACGGCGGTGCCGCCAGAGCAACTCGCCTCAGGCCGGGTCGTCGTGCAGCCGGGCCAGAACCTGTGGCGGCTGGCTCGGCGCGTCTACGGCACCGGAGTGCGGTATACCGTCATCTATCTGGCCAATTTCGACCAAATCCGTGATCCGCGGCTGATCTATCCCGGCCAGGCCCTGGCGCTGCCAGCCGCCACGCCCTAGCCGGCCATCCACCCAGTGGGCTTGCCCGTCCGCGCGACAATCCCCATACCGTGATCGATGTCCCCCCTCGACTCGTTTCGTTCCGTCCTGGCCCCGCCGCATCCGGTCGGCCGGCCCTTTTTGATCATCGGCGTCGTCGTCCTGTTGCTCGGGCTGGTGGTCGGGGCGTGGCTGGCGTGGCTCGGCGCTGCGTTCCTGCTGTTCTGCCTGTATTTCTTTCGCGACCCCGAGCGGGTGCCCCCCGCGCGACCCGGCGCGGTGGTGGCCCCCGCCGATGGGCGCATCGTCTCGGTGATGCCCGCGGTGCCTCCGGCTGAGCTGGGCCTCGGCACGGCGCCGCGTTGGCGGGTGGCGATCTTCCTCTCGGTGCTCGACGTCCACGTGAACCGCATGCCGGCGAGCGGCACCGTGACCCGCATTGCCTATCGCCATGGCAAGTTCGTGAATGCCAGCATGGACAAGGCCAGCGACCACAATGAACGCAACGCGCTGGCGCTGCGCCTGGCAGACGGGCGCGAGATGGCGATCGTCCAGATTGCTGGGTTGATCGCGCGGCGGATCGTCTGCCAGGTGCGGGAGGGCGACTTCGTCACCGCCGGTAGCCGGTTCGGCATCATCCGCTTCGGCAGCCGCACGGACCTGTATCTGCCCGAGGGCGTGCGTCCGCTGGTGTCGGAGGGCCAGTTGACGATCGGCGGCGAGACGGTGATCGCCGAGCTGACGGCCGTCTGATGCCTGTGTTGTCTTGAACGGGCGGGCATGACGGAGCGGGCGGGATCGCCGGTGCAGCGCTTGCGGACCCGGTTCCGGCCCCGGCGGCGTCCGCGCTATGCCGGGCCATCGTTCAACCGAATGATCCCCAACATCCTGACTTTGTTGGGATTATGCGCCGGCCTGACCAGCATGCGCTACGCGCTCGACGGGCGGTTCGGCGCTGCCGCAGTGGCGATCGTGACGGCCGCCTGCATCGATGGCATGGACGGGCGGCTGGCGCGACTGTTGAAGGCGACCTCGCGGTTCGGCGCGGAGTTCGACAGCCTGACGGACTTCTGCTGCTTCGGGGTGGCACCGGCGTTCGTGCTGTATCTGTGGTCGCTGCACGTCGCAGGCGGGTTCGGATTCACGCCGTGCCTGATGTTCGCGGTCTGCATGGCGCTGCGACTGGCGCGGTTCAACGCAACGCTCGACACGCCGCCGCCGATTGCGCATGCCTACGCCTATAACTTCTTCACCGGCGTGCCGGCGCCGGCGGGGGCAGGGCTTGTGTTGTTCCCGCTGTTCCTGGGGCTGGAAGCGCGGTCGCTTAAATTGTCGTGGCTCGAAGCGTTGGCGCATAATCCATTGTTCTGTGCCGCATTACTCGCCGGCGTTGCGCTGCTGCTGGTCAGCACTGTGCCGGTTTGGAGCTTCAAGAACTTTAAGGTGCCGCGCGATTTCGTGCTGCCGTTGTTGCTTGGGGTCGGCACGTTCACGGCGGTGCTGGTGGCTGATCCCTGGGCGGCGCTGGCGTGCGCCGGGCTGATCTATCTTGGCATGCTGCCCTTTAGCCGCCGCAGCTTCCACCGCTTGCGTCAGGATGCGGAACGGCAGATCGAGCACGAGTAGCCAAGCGGACTTCTTTATGACGACGTTCTACCGCCGCCGTGTATCGTGCAGGATCCCGTCATCGCGCAGCTGCTGCACTTCGGCTTCGCTGTATCCAAGCCCGGTCAATACGTCCGCGCCATGCTCATTGAACCGCGGTGGCGGCGTCCGGGTGCCGCCGGGAGTGCGGCTGAGCTTGATCGGCGTACCGAGTGCGCGGTAGGCGCCCCCACCCTCCAACGGCAGCTCCGTCACCATGGCACGGGCTGCGGCGTGCTCCGACTGCACCGCCTGGTCCACTGCCAGCACGGGTCCGGCGGGTAGGCCAGCCCGCAGCAGGGACTGGCACAGGGCATGGCCATCCTGCTCCGCAAACGCTTGGCCCAACTCCTCCGCCAGCGTTTCGCGGTGCTGCACCCGCCCGGCATTGTTCAGGAATCTCGGGTCGCTGGCCAAGTCGGGACGGCCGATGTGGCCGCACAATTTGCGGAACTGGCCGTCGTTTCCCGCCGCCACGAAAATCTGCCCGGTCGCGGTGCTGAACTGCTGATAGGGTGCCAGGTTCGGATGCGGGTTGCCGATCGGCAGCGGCCGCACGCCATTCAGGAAATAGTTGGCGGCGTGCGGATGCAGCAGCGCCATGCCGCAGTCGTGCAAGGTCATGTCCAAATATTGCCCGCGGCCGGACGCGACCCGCTCGTGCAGCGCCATGAGGATGCCGACCGCGGAATACAGCCCGGTCGCCAGGTCGACCACCGGCGTGCCCAGCCGCAGCGGTCCCGTCGACGGATCGCCGTTCACGCTCATCAGCCCGGTCATCGCCTGCAATATGGCGTCATAGCCCGGCAACCCGCCCAAGGGCCCGTCAGCGCCGAAACCGGACACGCGGCAGTGGATCAGCCCTGGAAACCGGGGGGCGAGGTCGGCCTCATAGCCCAGGCCCCAACGCTCCATCGTGCCTGGCTTGAAGTTCTCGATCAGGATGTCGGCGGTCTCGATCAGGCGCAGCAGCACGGCGCGCCCGGCCGGCTTGCCCAGGTCGAGCGCCACGCTGCGCTTATTGCGGTTCACGCCGATGAAGTAACTCGCGTCCTGCTCGCCCGGCGCCTGTTCGACGAAGGGAGGGCCCCAGTCGCGGACCTCGTCGCCCTGCGGCGGCTCGACCTTCACGACCTCGGCCCCGTGATCGGCCAGGATCATGGTGCAATACGGCCCGCCGAGCACACGCGTCAGGTCCACTACGCGCAGCCCGGCCAATGCACCGGGAGAGGCCGCAAGGCCCTTGCCGGCTGGTTTGCTCGCGCCGCCATCCATCATGCCGTCCTCCCCCCCGGATCCGGCTGCAAAACTCCGGATCGGTCCCGAGCATCTCGTCACAAACGGGGCCGCGCAGCAAGGCGAGTTGCTGGGCGATAGGGTCAGCGCTGGGCTGTACATCCCCCGGCCATCGTTTCGCCGGAGGCCGGCAGGGCGCGCGAGATCGCGGCCAGCACCGTCCTGATCCGGAACGGCTTGCGTAGGAAGGCTGTGTAGCGCTTTGTTTCCGTTGAAATCGCCTCCTCGGGCAAGGCGCTCATGACGACGACCGGCAGGTCGTGCGCGGAATGATCGGCGGCCAGGGCGCGCAACACGGCAACGCCGTCGAGGATGGGCATCATGTAGTCGAGCAGTATCAGGTCAGGCCGCTGCTCGGCGATGCGGGCCAGCGCTTGCCGGCCGTTGGTGGCGGTGA
>CAXTJW010000145.1:1754-8299 GCA_964244305.1 uncultured Acetobacteraceae bacterium | reverse complement strand
CCGCCGACCGGCGCGGCTGGGCTGTAGGAGCGCGGGTTGGTCGCGTTCGGCGCCTGGGCGAGGAAGATCGACGAGACCGGCGAGAAGGTGCCGTAGGTGTAGTACTTCGCGTCGTTGACGTTCTCGACCAGGCCGAAAAGCTGCACGTTCGGCGTGAGCTGGTATTGGGTGTTCAGGTTCAGCGTGACGAAACCCGGCAGGCGCGGCGTGACGTTGGCGTCGTCGCTGAACAGGAACTGCCCGCTCTGGTAGATCCCTGTCGCGCCCACGGTCCACTTGTCGGTAGCTTTGTAATACGCGCCGAACTTGAGCTGGTTGGCCGGCACGCCGGAAAGCCGGTTGCCGGGCCGGATGGTCAGGTTCCCATCGGCGTCTCCCTGCGGATTGCTGCCGGCCGACTCGACGAAGCCGCTCCGGTAGGTGGCGTCGGTGTAGCTGTAGTTGACATAGGCCAGCCAGCGCGGCGTCCGGAGTTGCACCCCGGCGTCCACGCCCTGCCGCCGGGTCTGCCCGACGTTTTGGAAAAAGGCCCGATTGAGGGCGGTGCTGTTGACGAAGGCGATGTCGTCGTCGAGCGTCGTGTGGAACAGGCCGACGTTGTAGGTAACCCGCACGTCGTCCGCCGGGCGCATTGTGCCGCGCAGCCCGGCCTCCACGCTGTGCGCCACCACCTGCTTCAGGTTCGGGTCGCCGGTGAAGAAGTTGGCAAGGCTGCAGCTATCGGCCGGCCCGGCGCAGGACAGCTCGGCCGGCGTGGGCGCGCGGTTGGCCTCCGAATAGCCGGCATAGGCGGTGAGCCAAGGGGCGACCTGGTAGGTGGCGCCGATGGCGGGGTTGAAGCGGTTGTAGGTGTGCTGTCCCGTCAGGTTGCCGCCGCCTTGGTCGGTCAGGTCGATCTGCGCCGCATTGAACCGGCCGGACGCGGTGACCGCGAACCGCTCCGTCAAGTTCAGCGTGTCGGATAGATAGACGCCGTAATAGGCATTGCTGGTCGCGAGCCGCACCGGCGTATTGGTGCCGGGCTCGTCGATGGTGATGCCAGGGCCGATGAAAACGCGGTCGAGCGCCGTCAGGCCGCCGAGGCTCGCCGTGGCGCCGAATTCCGTCTGCGCCCCGTCGAAGCTGAGGCCGGCGACGAAATGGTTCTTGAGGCCGAACACGTCGCCGGTGTTCGTCGCCTGCACCGACGCGCCGTAGCTGTTGGTGTTGGTCGTCTGGTTATCGAGTTCGGAATAGGGCCCGCCGTTGAGGAAGTCGGGGATCGGGCCGCCGCCCCGGGTCGTGCTGAACCCGCCGTTGGAGCTGACCAGCAGCCCGGACCCATCATTGGCGGGCACGTCGTTGGAAGCATTGCCGTTCACGACCCGCTGCAGCAGATAGCGGTAGTAGGCGAGCGCCTGGATCGAAGTCGTGTCGGACACGTCGAAGTTGCCCTGCAGGCTGGTCGCCAGGTAGCGGTTGGCGATCTGGTTCGGCGCGGTGAACTGCGCGGCCGGATCGGCGGCCAGCAGCTCGACCGGCGAGGTGCCGGGTCCGTTCAGCACCGAGTTCGCCAGCGTCAGGTTCAAATGCACCTCGGAGCGGTCGCCGCGCCAACCGAGGTCGCCGTAGAAGCTCTGGATGTCGGACGATTGCAGGTTGCGCCAGCCGTCCTGGTGCCGCGCGGTGGCGGCGACATACATGCTGACGTTGCCGGCCTGCTTGCCGTACTGCAGCTCGCCGACGACCCGGCCGAACGACCCGCCATACAGCGTCGCCTCGCCGCCATGATAGGTAAAACCGTTCTTGAGCTGCACGCTCACCGACCCGCCCAGCGCGTTCAGGCCGAATACCGGGTTCGGACCCTCGAGGTTGACCTGGTCGATGGCGATGCTGGGGATCAGGTCCCAGTTCACCGTGTCGCCAAACGCGTCGTTGAAGCGCGCGCCGTTCACATAAACCGCGAGCCCCTGCGGCGTGCCCTGCAAAGGCGAGGCCTGGAAGCCGTGATACAGCAGCGTCGGCTGGTCCGGATTGCCCGACGCGCTGTCGAGGTTCACGCCGCCGACCTGCTCGTTCAGCGCCCGCAGCGCATTGGGCGTGCCGTCCCGGGCGATATCGCCGCTGTTCAGCACGCTGGTCTGGGCCGGCAGCTTGTTGCGGTCGATGCCGGAGCCCAGCAGCGGGCTGCTGCCGATGATGTTGACGGTCGGCAGCGCCGCCTCGCTCGCGGACGCGCCGCTGGCTGGGCCGCCCGGCCCAGCGTCGGCCTGGGCGAAGGCGATCACCGGCAGCAGTGCGGCAGCAGGCGTTATCGCCGCCACACCAGCGGACAGCGCCAAAATTCTCATGACATTCCCTCACGGATTTTATGTTTGCTACAAACGAGCCTATGCTCTGTCCATAGCGCAAGTGACATTTGCACTTCTTGCAGGCGACACTGCATTTAGTGCAGTTCGCGACTGCAGAAAGTGCAGTGCCTTGATGGAGACGAGCCTTGCATTCGCTGCGACTACGCCTGGTCTTGATCCCGACCGTCATCCTGGCCTGCGGCCTGCTCGTCGCCGCGGCGCTGGCGCTGCATGGCGCCAGCGCCCGCATACACCGCGAGGCGGCGAGCAGCCTGGCGGTCGGCCGGATTGTCGTCCAGGCGGCGCTGCATACCGCTGCCGGAGCGGCAACCCTGCCCGAGGCGTGGCAAGAGGTCGAGGCGCAGATGCTCCGCGTCAGGCACTTGGACATCGTCGTGATACCGGGAGAGCAGGCCGACGTAGCAAGCCTGAGGCCGCTCAGCCTGGGGGCCAGGCCCAAGGTGCCGGCCTGGTTCGAGCGGATGCTCCGGCCGCCGCTGGCCACGGAGACGTTTCCTGTCGTCTTCCATGGAAACAGCGTCGGCCAGGTGCTGCTGCGCTCCAACCCCTACGACGAAATGAGCGAGATCTGGACCGACCTGCGCTGGCTCGCGCTGCTGATCGTCCTGATGTCGGCGCTCATCGTGCTGCTGATTTATGTCGCGACCGCGTGGTCGATGCGGCCGCTCCGGGCGCTGGCCGACAGCCTGGACGACCTGGAGCAGGGGCGGTTTCGCTCCAATGTGGCGCCGGTCCGCCTGGTCGAGCTGCAGCGCATCGGCACGCGATGCCAAAGCCTCAGCAAGACGCTGCACCGGCTCGCGGCGGACAACAGCCTGCTGATCGACAAGCTGATCTCCGTCCAGGAAGCGGAGCGCCGCGAAGTCGCGCATGAATTGCACGACGAGTTCGGACCGGCCCTGTTCGGCATCCGCGCGGAGGTGGCCAGCATCATGCGCCGGTGCGCGCCGGAAGCGCCCATGAAGGAGGACCGCCTGGTAGCCATCGCCGCCCGCGCCGCGACGATCTCTGTGCTGGTGGACGGCATCCAGCACACCAACGCCAGGATGCTTGCCCGGCTGCGGCCGTTGGTGCTGGAGGAAATGGGCATCGAACAGGCGCTGGGTCAGCTTATCGCATCCTGGCGCGAACTCCGGCCGGAAGTGGCGTGGTCGCTCGATTGCTCATGCGGCTTGGATGCGCTGGACGATGCCGTCGCACTCGTGCTGTTCCGGCTCGTGCAGGAATGCCTGACCAACGCCGCCCGGCACGCCGGCGCCCGGCATGTGCGCGTCCAACTCCGGGGCGCGCCGGGCGACGGGAGGCTGCAGGCAACGATCGGCGACGACGGGTGCGGCTTCGCGCAGCCGCAGCAATTCGGCTACGGGTTGCTGGGCATGACCGAGCGGGTGCGCAGCGTGGGCGGCCATATCTCGATGTGCAACGGTGCGCCAGGCGCTACAATGGTCGGCGCGATGGTCGACGCGGTGCTGCCTTGGCATGGGTTGGGGCGGATCGAGCAATGAAGATCCTGCTGATCGAGGACCACCCGATCGTGCGCGCGGGTTGCCGCCGGTTGCTGCAGGACCACGCAGCCGGCGATGCGGCATTCGACGTGATCGAGGCGGGCACCGGCGCCGAAGCCTTGGCGCTGAATGCGGCGGCCCGGCCCGACATCGCATTGCTCGACCTGAACTTGCCCGACATGCCGGGCATGGACGTCCTCCGCCTGTTGCGGCAGCAGACGCCGCAGCTCGCGGTCATCGTGTTCAGCATGTATGAGGACGTGCCCTTCGTGACGGCGGCCTTGGAGGCCGGCGCGCGGGGCTACGTCACCAAGAACGACGACCCGGCAAGCATGCTCGAAGCGATCGAGCGCGTGCAGGCCGGTGGCCGGTATCTTGCCCCGCGCATCGCCGAGCGCCTCGCGCTGCAGCCGTTCCGGGACCGCGATCCCTTGGCTGAGCTGACTACGCGTGAGCGTGAGGTGTTTGGCCTGCTCGGCAAAGGGCAGAGCCTGACGGAGATCGCGGGCCTGCTTGGCGTGAGCTACCGCACCGCCGCCAACGCAGCCGCCCAGACCAAGGCGAAACTGAAGCTAGGGTCGGCCGCGGCGCTGATTAAGCATGCGGTCGACAGCGTTCGCAGCGATCCGCCGTGACGGCTCCGGGTTATTTGCAATCCGTGAGGTCGCTGTCGGACAGGGAGAACGCATACTTGCCGCCACCCTTCAGCTCGACGCCGCGGATCGTGCAGACCCGGCCGGGCTTGGTGGTCAGCCGCACGTCGTAGCGGCCGGGCATGACGCCAACGAGGCGCAGCCGCTCGTCGTGGTCCACGCTGCCGTCGCGGTCGTTGGCGCATTGGTTCGCGCCGAACTCCGCGCTGCCGAAGGGCGCCATGACCAGGTTGGTGATCGTGAAGCTGGTCAGGTTCCAGAACGCCAGCCGCTCCTGCGCCATGGCCGGGGCCACGACGCTGCCCAACAGCAAGACAACGAGCAACGCGCGCATCGGACTAGCCCAGCAGCTGACGCGCATGATGCGCGAGGTGATCGGCGACGAAGGTCTGGATGAACCAGTAGCTGTGGTCGCCGGGCTGCCGCCGCAGGGTCAATTCCTGGCCGGATGCCGCTGCCGCCTGCTCCAGCGCCTCCGGATGCAGCTGGTTGGCGAGGAACTGGTCGTCCTGGCCCTGATCGACCAGGATCGGGCCGGGATACGGCCGCTCACGCATCAGCAGGCTCGCATCCCACGCCGCCCATGGCGCGCGGTCGGGCCCGAGATAGCCGGCGAACGCCTTCTCACCCCACGGCACCGCGACGGGGTTGGCGATCGGGGCGAACGCCGAGACGGAGTGCCACCGCGATGGCTCCCGAAGCGCCGTGACCAGCGCGCCGTGCCCGCCCATCGAGTGGCCGAACACGCCGCGCCGGTCGGGCCGGATCGGGAAGTTCGCCTCCACCAGCGCCGGCAGCTCCTGGGTCACATAGCTCGCCATGCGGTAGTTCGCGGCCCAGGGCGCAGCCGTCGCATCGAGGTAGAACCCGGCGCCGACGCCGAAATCCCAGCTTGCCGCCTCGCCGGGCAGGTCGAGCCCGCGCGGGCTGGTGTCCGGCATGACCAGCACCAGCCCATGCTCCGCCGCCATGCGCTGAGCGCCGGCCTTGATGGCGAAGGTCTCCTCGGTGCAGGTCAGCCCGGCAAGATAATAGAGCGCGGGGCACTTACCGTGTTTGGCTTGCGGCGGCAGGAAAACGGCGAAGCGCATCGCCGTCCCGGTTGCGGTCGAGGCGTGGCTGAAGAAGCCCATCGTGCCGCCAAAGCAGGCGTGCTGGCTCCTGACCTCCATGGACGCCACCGGTCAGCCCACCGTTTCGGAGAACCCGAGCGCCGGCGAGCCAGCGTAGAAGTTCGGTATGTCGGCAAAGATCTCGCCGCCGTGCTGGCCGGCGGCGGCCTTGAAGCTGTCCATCGAGTCGAAGTGCAGCATCGTCGTCACCACATACGCCGGCGCCGCGCCGTCCGGGGCCGCCACGCCGCGGGTCACTTGGTCGTGCTGCAGGCCCATCGGGCCCCATAGGCGGCGGACCAGCGGCATGTGCGTCTCCGCGTAGTAGGCGTGGTCGAAACGCACGTTCTCGCCGCCCGGATACATGACAGTGACGATCAGCATCTTGTTTCACTCCCTTTTTGGCGCCTTTGTGGCGGTTTATGTTAGGGTGTCAATGCCGCATTAGGAAAGGGGCCGCAAGGCGACGCCACGCCCGGAACAGTAGGCGTCTCGACAATCGCCGGCACATTCCCATAATCGAGTGAAGCGAACGTTGGCCGGGCAAACAAAGGCACGGCGATTGGGGAGGCATATGCGGTATCTATTGGGTTTGGCGACAATTACGGCGATCGGCCTGACGGCTGGTACGGCACGGGCGGATGGCGACCCGGCGCTCGGCAAGACCGCGTTCAACAAATGCGCGGCTTGCCACTCCATCAAAGAGGGCGAGAACAAGATCGGCCCCAGCCTGCACGGCGTCGTCGGCCGGCCATCGCATAGCATCGAGGGCTTCAACTACTCCGAGGCGATGAAGGCCTACAACGTGACGTGGGACCCGGCGACGCTCGACCACTACCTGACGGATCCGCGCGGCGTCGTTGCCGGCACGAAGATGATCTTCGTCGGGCTGAAAAAGGACGACGAGCGGGCGAACGTGATCGC
>CAXTJW010000145.1:0-1654 GCA_964244305.1 uncultured Acetobacteraceae bacterium | reverse complement strand
CCGGGTCGGGCCGGACCAGCGCGAGGTTCTGCCGGACGGTGCGCCACGGCAGCAGCCGCGGCTCCTGGAACACGGTGCCGATCCGCGGCGCAGCGCCGTCTGTCCAGGCGATCCGGCCGTCGAATTGCGTGTCCAAACCGCCGATGATGCGCAGCAGGGTCGTCTTGCCGCAGCCGGACGGGCCGACCAACGCGACGATCTCGTTCCGCTGCAAGGTCAGGCGCAGATTGGCCAGCACCGTGCGCGGCCCCGCGACGCCGGGCATGACCTTGGCGGCGATGTCGACCTCCAGCATCACCGCCACTGATTGGCCCGCCGCTCCAGCGGCTGCAGCGCGAGCCACTCGATCAGTTGCACCACGACGATGAAGGCGAGCGTGTAGGCGAGGATGCCGGTCACGTCGAACAGTTGGAAATACACCTGGATTTGGAAGCCGACGCCGTCGCTGCGGCCCAGCAGTTCCGCCACGAGCACGATCTTCCAGATCAGCGCCAGCCCGGAGCGCGCGGAGGCGAACAAGTAGGGATAGAGCTGCGGCAGCACGACATGGCGCAGGATGGCGCCCCGGCCCATGCGGAAGCTGTGCGCCATGTCGATCAGCCCTTGGTCCAATGTGCGGGCGCCCTCCCGCATCGTGACCGCGGTGCTCGGGAGCTTGTTGAGGGCGACGGCGGCGATTGCGGTGGCCTCGCTCAGCCCGAACCAGACGTAGATCAGCACGATGGTGACCAGCGCCGGCAGATTCAACAGGGCGGTGAGCAGGCTGTCCAGCGCACGGTCCAGCCATCGCCAGCGCCCCATGGCGACGCCGAGCGCCGTCCCCAGCGCCATCGCCACGATGAACGAACAGGCGACGCGCGCCAGGGTGATCCCCAGTTGGCGCTCCAATTCGCCCGACGCCGCCTCGCGCCACAGGGCGCCCAGCACGGTGCTGACGGGTGGGAACAGGCGGTTGCCGATCAGTCGCGCGGCGAGTTCCCAGCCCGCCAGCAGGGCGAGCACGGGCAAAACGCGCGCGGTCCAGCCCAGGCGGCTGCGTTTCAGCTTGTGGCCCAGAACGTGCCCGGCGCCAGATGGACGGCGGGTCCGACGAGCGCCGGGCCGCCAATGCCCGCGAGGATGTCATAGAGCCGCGCCGTCGCCTGCAGGTCCCAATGATCCAGCGCACCACGCCGATACCACGACCGCAACTGCGCGAGCTCGTTCGGGCCCGACGTGCCGGTCAGGGGCGCGATGCGGTCCCATTCCGCATCCGACTGCACGAGGATCGACCGCGCCTTGGCCGAGGCGTCGATGAAGCCCTGCACCGCGACAGGGTTGGCGGCCGCGAAGGCGTCGGAGAACACCCAGCCGAGGTAGGGCACGCCGGACGGAATGCCCATCGCCTCGACCGCATCCTCCATCGCCAGCACCCGGCGCTGCCCGGCTGCCTCGGCGCGGGCGGCGAATGGCCAATAGGTCAGCACGGCATCCAGCCGCCCGGCCGCCATTTGCTCGGCCAACAAGGGCGGCGGGCCGAAATTCTTCGTAGTGGCCTGGTCGAGATCCAGGCCCAGGGCTTGCTGGGCATAGGCCCGCAGCAGCAGCCAGCTCTTGTCCAGCGGGCTGCCGGCGATGCCGAGCCGCCGGCCGCGCAGGTCCGCCACCGTCCGCA
>CAXTJW010000144.1:0-8314 GCA_964244305.1 uncultured Acetobacteraceae bacterium | reverse complement strand
CCCGACCGAGCCACCGTCGGGTGGAACGGTGCGCGCCACGAGGTCGCGTTCTACACGCAGGTCGCATCGGTTATGCCAACGCATGCCATTCCGCGCTGCTTCGAAGCTCATTGCGACGAAGAAGCACAAACATGGCATGTCTTGCTCGAAGACCTGACCGAAACGCATTTCGTTGCTGATGAATGGCCACTCCCGCTGGCGATGCGATCTTGCGAACGCATTGTCGACGGGCATGCACGCCGCCAGGCAACGTGCTGGGATGACCCCCGGCTGGACACGTTGATGGGAGCCTGGCCCTGGCGGGACGCCGCCGCGACCGACCGGTATCTCGAACGCCTGGCCGCGCAGACCAAGCGCTTTGCCGAGCGACTCGGCGACCGCCTGCCGCAGGAACGGCGCGACATCTACGCCAGACTGCTCGATGCCGCGCCCCGCCTCGGCGCGCGTTATCGAGCCCGGCACAATCTTACGATCGTGCAAGGCGATGCGCATGTCTGGAACTGCTTTCTTCCGCGCGACGGCGGCGATGACGTGCGGTTTTTCGACTGGGACAGTTGGCGCATCGACGTCGGCGCGAGCGACCTGGCTTATATCATGGCGGTCCACTGGTATCCCGATCGGCGGCGCCGGGTCGAACGCAGTCTGTTGGATCGCTATCATGCGACCCTGGTGGCACAGGGCGTGCGCGGTTATGATCGGCGCGCGTTGGAAGACGACTATCGCCTTTCGACGCTGTGGCAATTGACCTGGCCCGTTTGGCAGGAGGCCTACGATATTCCACCGGTGATCTGGTGGAACAACTTCGAGCGGGTCATGCTGGCGGTCGAGGACCTCGGTTGCTGCGACCTACTCTAAACCGGACAGGCGATGGAGCTTCTCGTTCACATCGAACAGCGCTCGTGCATGAACAAACATCTGCAGCCGACCAGGTTGCGTGCAACT
This sequence comes from uncultured Acetobacteraceae bacterium, assembly GCA_964244305.1. Classification (GTDB taxonomy): domain Bacteria; phylum Pseudomonadota; class Alphaproteobacteria; order Acetobacterales; family Acetobacteraceae; genus CAHJXG01. The sequence goes on along the minus strand of CAXTJW010000144.1, from coordinate 7,372 downwards.
GCCTCGAAGACCAGCGCCGCGGATTGCATCAGCGCCGTGCGGAATTTAGGGTGCCGCGCGGCGTTCGCCGCCAGTTAACGGCGCCATAAGGCGTCCACCCAGGAGGCGACGATCATACACGCAATTCGGCTGACGACCCTGCTCGCGGCACTCGCTCTTGGCACGCCGGCGGTGGCGCAAGCACCGGACTTCGCGACGCTCGAGGCCAACCAGGGCGCCGCGAACGCCAAGCCGGGTCCGCGCGCTGCGCCGGCGCGCACCTTTCCAGTGCCCGAGGACATCAGTCCGGCGGCGCAGACCCTGGTCGGCGCGCCCTATCGCATCCCGGCCTGGAATGCCAATCCAGCCAATGCCGACGAGTGGCGCGCTTTGGTGAAAAAACTGGCCGACGCGACGCTGCCGTCCCTCGCGAAGGCGCGGGAGACGCTGGGCGTCGGCATGGAGACAACGACGATGGGCGGGGTGAAGTGCTTCGTCTTCACGCCGAAAACGATGCCGGAGGCGCACCGCAACCATCTGATTATCAATGCCCATGGTGGCGGTTATGTCTATGGACCCGGCGAATCCGGCACCGCGGAGGCCATGCTGATCGCAGCCTATGGCGGCTACAAGGTCATCGAGTTCGACTACCGCATGCCGCCCGACGCGCCCTATCCGGCGGCGATGGACGACGCGATGGCGGTCTGGAAGGCGGCGCTGGCCATGCAGGACCCGAGCCGCATGGCAATCATCGGCACGTCGACCGGCGGCGGCATGACGCTGGCGATGATCCTGCGCGCCAAGCAGGAGGGCGTGGCGCTGCCGGCCGCCATCGCGCCGGGCACGCCGTGGTCCGACCTGACGGAAACCGGCGACAGCTATAAGACCAACGAGTGGGTGGACAATGTCTTGGTCAGCTACAGCGGCTACCTCGTCCATGCGGCGTTGCTGTATGCGAACGGCCATGACCTCAAGGACCCGCAGCTCTCGCCGATTTACGGCGACTTCCACGGCTTTCCGCCGGCGATCCTGACATCGGGCACGCGGGATTTGTTCCTCAGCAACACCGTCCGCACCCATCGGAAGCTGCGGGAGGCCGGCGTCGAGGCCGAGTTGCAGGTGTTCGAGGGTTTTTCCCATGCGCAATATCTGTTCGACGCGACGGCGCCGGAGACAAAGGAGGCGTTCACCGAAATCGCCGCCTTCTTTGACAAGCATTTGGCAAAATAAATGCTGCGGCTGCGAAGCCGAAGAAGGCAAGCAATCATGAAAGCCGCACGAACAAATCTCGCTTGAACAGCTTATCATGATCGCGACTGCGTGATATGTTCATGGGAGCTCCGCAATTCGACAAGGCACAGTGTGAGATTAACGTGGTTAACCTCCACTGGATGATGCCAGTTTTGACGCACTCGCGGCGGGTCGATGGCGCATCCTGACATCGATCGCAGCCGGCCGCGTTCCATGGTCGGCCCATCGCTCGCGGTCGGCGGCGTGGCGGCGGGCGGGGCGGTTCTGGCCATTACATCGAGCTGGGCCGGGTTCGCCGAAGAAAGCGCCAGCGTGCTGCGCGCGCTTTGGATCGTCCCCGGCCTCGTCGGGCTGCATCTCGGGCAGTTGTTCCTGGCCGGGATGGCTTGGCGCTGCTTGTTCGCCGTGCCGCATCCCGGCGTCGCGGTGTTCTATCGCCTGCGCATCATCCGTGAGGGCATCGACTCCCTGTTGCCCGTTGCCCAGGTTGGTGGCGAGATTGTGGGCGCCCGGCTGCTGTCGCAGCACGGCATCGCTTTGAGTCGGACCGGCGCCAGCGTGATCGTCGACGTGACCCTCGAGTTCCTGACCCAGATTGCCTTCCTGTTGGCGGGCCTATGTGCGCTGGCGTGGCTGTCGCACGGGACGGCGGGATGGGGCGCATGGCTGGGCGCGGTGCTGACCGGCATTGGCGCGATCGTGGCGCTGCTTCTGGCCCAGCGGTTCGGCCTGTTGCGGGCGATGGAGGCGTTGATGCGCGCGATTGCCCAGCGCTGGCCGGTCATGGCAGGCGCCTCGCTCGATGGGCTGCACGCCGCCGCGCTCGATGTCTATCGCCGGCCCAGGGCGCTGGCCCAATGCGCCGCTTTGCATGTGCTCGCCTGGGCCCTGGGCAGCATCGAGACCTGGATCGTGCTGAACGCGATCGGCGTGCCGGCGACGCCATTGCAGGCGTTCACGGTCGAGAGCCTCGGGATGGCCGCCCGCAGCGCCGGTTTCGCGATCCCGGCCGCGCTGGGTGCGCAGGAGGGCGGCTTCGTGCTCGCCGCTGCATCCGTCGGCTTGCCGCTCGGGCCGGCCTTCGCGCTCTCATTGGTCAAACGGGTGCGCGAGATCCTGGTTGGTTCCATCGGCCTGCTGCTTTGGCGATCGCTCGTCCGACGGCCGGCGATGCCTTGACCGAGGCTTTGTCGACCGCGTGGCAGCTACTCGCCACTTCGGCTGCGTTGCTGGCTGTCTGTGGCCTGATTGCCGTGACGGCTGGCGCCATCGCGGTCCAGTGCTTCGCGACCCGGACTGTCGGTGCCGCGCGGCATCGTCCGGCGGTCACGGTGCTGAAACCGCTTTGCGGCGACGAACCTCGGCTTGAGGCCGCGCTCGCGTCGATCTGCGGCCAGGTCTACCCGGCGTTCCAGATCATCTTCGGCGTACAGGACGCGGACGACCCGGCACTCCGTACGGTCCGGCGGATGCAGGAGCGTTTCCCCGACTGCGACATCGCCGTGGTGGTCGACGCCACCTTTCACGGCCCCAATCGCAAAATCAGCAACCTTATGAACATGATGCCGATGGCGCAGCATGAGGTGTTGGTGTTCTCCGACAGCGATCTGCACGTCTCGCCCTACTACCTCGAACAGATCGTCGCCGCCCTGGAGACGCGTTCGACCGGCTTGGTGACCACATTGTGCGTTGGCCTGCCGACCTCGGCCGGGCTGGCCGGCCGTTTGGGAGCCACTGGGATCAGCCACTCGTTCCTGCCGGGCGCACTGATGGCCAGGGCGTTGGGGCGGGAGGATTGCCTCGGCACCACCATGGCGTTGCGGCGCGATACCTTGGCCGGCATCGGCGGGCTGGACGCCTTGGTCCGGCATCTGGCCGACGACAACGTCCTGGCGCAAAAGGTCCGCAAGCTTGGCTTGGGCGTAAAACTCGCGGCCACGGTGCCGATGACGGCGGTGCCGGAGGCGTCGCTGCGCGCGCTTTGGCAGCACGAGCTGCGCTGGGCACGCACGATCCGCGCGCTCGAGCCCTTGCTGTTCCTAACCTCCACCCTGCAGTTTCCGCTGTTCTGGGCCGCCGTCGCGGTCTTGTTGAGCGGCGCATCTGGCTGGTCCCTAGCGCTGTTCGCCGGTGCCTGGGCGGTCCGCGCCGTCGCGGCGTGCTGGATAGACCGGGCGCTGTTGCAGGACTGGCGGCCTGCCGCCACAGCACCGGTTTGGTTGTTGCCGCTCCGCGACGCCATGTCGGTCGGTCAGGTCGCCGCAAGCTATTTGGGCGCGCGGGTGGTTTGGCGGGGGCACGTCATGCATGCGGATGACGGCCGGACCTCCGGGCTGACGGCGGTCAGAGCGTCATTTGGTGAAACGAAGGGCTAATCGTCGGCGATGCTGCCATCGACCTCGCGAGACATCTCCAGGTTGAACCGTAGATTATAGCTGAACCCGATGGCGGCCCGCGGAAACCCGGCGAAGGCGAGATGATCCCAATCGATATCTTCATAGCGGGGCCGGTCGAACGCGAAGGAAAACATCTCCCGCGTGCCATGGACCGCACCATCGGACGCGGGCGAAAGCAACACCTTCCAGCGGGTCGCAGCAAGGTCGGGACGACCGGCATAGAGGTCATGGACCGCGTAGGACGTCAGCAGCAACGCCAGCGCATTGCCGGTGGAGGCAGGGCGCCTTTCCAAATCGCTGGCCGTGACGTTCTTTGAAAATGCGCCGTGCTCCTGCAGCGCCGGCATGACCCGCAGCAAGGCCGCGCGGTCGGTGGTAACGATGACGCTGCGCACGCCGTCTCCGCCATCGTCCCCGAGCGTGACGTTCAGTGCATCGAGAGCGCCGGCCCTCCAGCCTTTTCCGGCGGGTTCGGCACCGGCCCGATACGGCAGAACCCACAGCAACACGCTGGCGAACAACAGAACACGGAGCATGGCTGGCTTCCACGAGGACCTTCCCGCGGGCCGGATACCAGCAACCCGACCGGCGCGCTACCGGCGCAGTGCCAGCGCCAGCCGTTCATGCTCCGCGTCGACGGCCTCGAACTTGCTGATGAAGGCCCGGATGTCGGCGTCCGCAGTCTTCGCGGCCTCCTCGGCAGAATCCTGCTTGTCTTCGGCGTTGATGCGGGTGGCCTCCTCGATGAACGACGCATCGGCGGTGCCGCGGACCTGCGAGTTGATGCTGTTCAGCCGAATTTGGTCCTCCGCGGTCAGCGTCGTGGGCAGCTCGATGCCCTTGGCCTCGGCCAGTTCATGTAAAGCCTGATTATAGGCCGTGTGGTCTTTGATAATGCGCGACGCATACGCCTTCACATCGTCGCGGGAGGAGCGCTGTTGCGCCAGCGCAGCGATGGCGATCTCGTACGCGCTGCCCTGGGCGTCCTTCATGAGGAACTGGATGTCGGTGTTGGTCAGCGGCGCCACCGTTTGGGCCATCGTGGGCATCGCAGGTGCCGCGAGGAGCAATGCCGAGATGGCAGTCATCAGAATGCGGGTCATGGGTGCCTTGGTTGCGAGATCAGCCGTTTCGAACGCCACCGAACCAAACTGGTTTCGACCCGGCGAGCGCGGCTCAGACCTGTAGCCGGTAGCGCTCGATCTTTCGATACAACGTGCTGCGCGATACGCCGAGCGATTTCGCCGCGGCCGTCAGGTTCCCGGAACAGAGCCGGACTGCGCCTATGATCGCCGCGCGCTCCGCCGTTTCCAGGCTGGCGGACGCCTCCGGGCCGGCCGACGCCTCCGGGGCGGCGGGGCCAATCGGCTCCGACGACAGCCCGGCCGCCAGCTCATCCAGCCGCACGTCCGGCGCGTCCGACATCAGCAGCAGGCTTTCCACGACATTGCGCAGCTCGCGGACATTGCCGGGCCAATGATAGGCCGCAAGCAGGCGCAGCACGTCGGCGCCAAACCGTCGCTGCGGCACGTCGTGGCGCTCGGCGAGCGTTTCGTTGAAATGCGACACCAACATCTCGACGTCGCCGTGGCGGTCGCGCAACGGCGGCGGGCGGACCAACGTCACGCTGATGCGGTGATAGAGGTCGCGGCGAAAACGCCCGGCGGCGACCTCGTCCAACAAGTTGCGGTTGGTCAGCGCCAGCAGGCGCACCTCGACCCGCCGTGGCTGACCGTCGCCGAGCCGGTAGACGACGCCCTCCTCCAGCGCGCGGAGCAGGAAAGGCTGCAGGTCGAGCGGCAGCTCGCCGATCTCGTCCAGGCAGAGCGTGCCGCCATTGGCCAGCTCGAACCGCCCCGGCCGCCCCTCGCTGGTGGCCCCGGTGAAGGCGCCGCGCACGTGGCCGAACAGCTCGGCGGCGAGCAGGTCCTTGGCGACGGCGCCGCAGTTGAGCACGATGAACGGCCGGCGCGGGTCGTAAGCGGCGTGGATGGCGCGGGCGAACAACTCCTTGCCGACGCCGGTCTCGCCCTCGATCAGCACCGGGACCTGCTTGCCCACCAGTTGGCGCGCCCGGCCCAGCGCCTCCGTCATCGCGGCACTTCGGCCCAGGATCGCGTCGAACGCGCCGTTCTGCGCGGGCGTCGAAACGCGCGAGCGGACCGGCACGATCAGCACGGCGCCGATGGCGCGGCCATCGACCCGCACCGGGCTGAACCACTCGGCGCGCATGCCCTCCGGCAGCCGGTCGGCCCAGTCCTCGACCGAAAGATCGCCGTCGAGGCCGGGCACACGCTGGCCCAGTTCCACCAGGCCCGGCACCCGGCCCGTGCGGTGCACCAGACGCCCGGCGCGGTCGATCGCCACCATGCCGGCGACGTCCGCCTCGCTGATGCGCTCGAGGCATACCTCCAGCAGGCGCATCCGTTCATTCGCTGCGCGTTCGGCGAGGATCATCTCTATTTGCCGTGCCGTCGACACCGCCAGCGAAAGGTTGTTGCGTTGATAGGTCGAGGGCGGCCCCGAGATGTCGACCACGCCCAGCATCGCGCCGGTTCCGGGCTCGAAGATCGGCGCGGCGGCGCAGGTCCAGGCCTTGATCCCCTCGCAGAAATGCTCCGCCGCGTGGACCTGGGCGGGGCGTCCGGTGGCGAGCGCGGTGCCGATCCCGTTGGTCCCGACCGCCTCCTCGCGCCAATCGCCGCCGCGCGTCAGGTGGATGTTCTCGCCCTTCTCCAGGGTCTGCCGGTCACCGACCGCATCCAGCACGACGCCGTCGTTGTTGGTCAGCAGCATGATGGAGCGCGAGCCGCTGAAGATGTCGGCGACCTCGGTGAATACCGTGGCCGCAGCCGAGAGCAGATCGGCATGATGATGGCGGAGGCGTTCGACCGCCTCGCCACGGACCGCGAGCGGGGCGGCGCGACCCGTCGGGTTGATGCCCAATTCCTGGCTTCGCAACCACGACGCCACGACGAAGTTGCGGGCCGGGATCGCGGCGCTGGGGTCGCCGGTCAGGAAGCGCTCCCACGCCTCCATCGTGTCGGCAGCGTCCGAGCGGCGGCCGATCGAGACGGGCGCTGGAAGCCTGATCCCATACAGCCGCCGTTCGGCCATGTGCGCCTCCTATAACCGTGCGGGCTAAAGCAGCTCCGCCCCGCCGCCCATCGCCGGGCCGGCCGTGATGTCGACGCCGTCGGGCTTGGTGGCGATCAGCGTCTGTGTGGTCAGGATCAGCCCGGCGACCGAGGCCGCGTTGCGCACGGCGGTGGCGGTGACGCGCACCGGGTCGATGACGCCGGCCTCGACCAGATCGATGAATTCGCCGGTCCGTGCGTCGAAGCCTACGCCACGGCGGGACTGCCGGACCCGTTCCACGATCGCGGCGGCGTCGAGCCCGCAGTTCTTGGCGATGCAGGTCAACGGCTGCGCCAGCGCCGACTGCAGCAGCCCGGCCCCCTCCCGCGCGCTGCCGGACAGGCTCTCGACCACACGCTCCAGATCGGGGACGACCTGCAGCAGCGCGGTGCCGCCGCCGGGCACGATGCCTTCCTCGACCGCGGCGCGGGTGGCGTTGATCGCGTCCTCGATCAACTGCACCCGGCGTTTCTGCTCGACCGGTGTGGCGCCGCCCGCGAGGATGATCGCGGTGCCGCCCGATAGCTTGGCGAGGCGCATCTGGTACTTGTCGCGCTCGATGTTCTGCGGCGCCGCCTCGTATTGGCGGGCAACCTGCTCGCGCCGGG
>CAXTJW010000143.1:0-8427 GCA_964244305.1 uncultured Acetobacteraceae bacterium | reverse complement strand
CGACGCTCGGCACCCCCGTCGTGCCCGGCGCAACCGTGACGGCCACCGTCATCGCCCAGGACCGGCTCGACAAGATCGTCATCTTCAAGAAGCGCCGCCGGCAGAACAGCCGCCGCAAAAATGGTCATCGCCAGCATGTGACCGTGCTGCGGGTGGCCGGGATCAACGCGGACGGCCATGTCATGCCGGAGCCCGCCGCAGCCGCCGCCACGGCGCCAGTTGCCGCGGACGTCATCGAAGCATCGAACGCCGACGCCGGCGCATCCGATCCCGCACTCGCATAAGGAGACAGAGCAATGGCCCATAAGAAAGCAGGCGGCTCGTCCCGCAACGGCCGCGACACCGCCGGCCGCCGCCTCGGCGTGAAGAAGTTTGGCGGCGAGGCCGTCATCGCCGGCAACATCATTCTCCGTCAACGCGGCACCAAGATGAAGCCGGGCCTGCATGTCGGCCTAGGCAAGGATCATACGATCTTCGCGCTCGTCGACGGCCACGTGAAGTTCCAGCGTAAGACCGAGGGCCGCGTGCACGTTTCGGTCGAGCCGCTTGCCACCCCGGAAGCCGCCAACGACGCCACTGCGCCGACCGCCGTCGCTGCCGAGTAGCGCCGCGCCGCCGCAGCAAACGGACCGGGGGTCGGCGCAAGCCGGCCCCCTTCGCATTTCAGGCATAACGTCATGAAGTTTCTCGACCAGGCCAAGATCTACCTCCGCTCCGGCGACGGCGGCAACGGCGTCGTCGCCTTCCGGCGCGAGAAGTTTATGGAGTTCGGCGGCCCCGACGGCGGCGATGGCGGGAGCGGCGGCGACGTGATCTTCGTCGCCGCGCACAACCTCAACACCCTGATCGACTTCCGCTACACCCAGCATTTCCGCGCGCCCAAGGGCGGCAACGGTGCCGGCAGCGACCGCACCGGCGCCGGTGCGACCGACGTGGTGATCCAGGTCCCGATCGGCACGCAGATCATCGCCGAGGACAAGGAAACCCTGCTCGCCGACCTCACCGAACCCGGCAAGCGCGTCGTGCTGTGCCGCGGCGGCGATGGCGGTCACGGCAACGCGCATTTCAAGTCCAGCACCAACCGCGCCCCGCGGAAGTTCACCGTTGGCTACCCCGGCGAGGAGCGCTGGGTATGGCTGCGGCTCAAACTCATCGCCGATGTCGGCCTGGTCGGCCTGCCGAATGCCGGCAAGAGCACCTTTCTATCGGTTGTCTCCGCCGCCCGGCCAAAGATCGCCGACTACCCGTTCACCACCCTGCACCCGCAACTCGGCGTCGTCCGCCTGTCGCATTCGGAAGAGTTCGTCATCGCCGACATCCCCGGGCTGATCCGCGGCGCGCATGAAGGCGCCGGGCTCGGCGACCGCTTCCTCGGCCACGTGGAGCGCTGCGCCGTGCTGCTGCATCTGGTCGACGGCGCCGCCGGCAACGTCGTCCGGGCCTGGCGCACCGTGCGCGAGGAGCTGCGCGCCTATGGCGGTGGCCTCGCGGACAAGCCGGAGCTGCTGGTGCTGAACAAGTCAGACGCCATGACTGCGCGGGAGGCCACCTCCCGCCGCGCCGCGCTTGCCAAGGCGTCAGGCCAGGAGGTCATGCTGCTGTCGGGCGCGACGCAGGACAACCTGCCCGTGGTGCTGCGTGCGCTGATGTCCCGGGTGCACGCGTCCCGGGCGGCCCACGCTGCCGTGCCGGCCGCGCTCGAGATGGCGTGACCCTGCGGCTGGAGCACGCCCGGCTGCTGGTCATAAAGATCGGCAGCGCCTTGGTCGTGGACCAGGCATTGCCGCGGGTCGCCTGGCTCGACAGCGTTGCCGCCGACATCGCAGCCGCCCGGGCGCGCGGCACCCAGGTGATCGTGGTCTCCTCGGGAGCCATTGCCCTGGCGAGGTCGGCGCTCGGGCTGCTGCAGCCCCGGCTGCGGCTGGAGGAAAAGCAGGCGGCGGCGGCGGTCGGTCAGATCCGCCTGGCGCAGGCCTGGACCGCAGCGCTGTCCGCGCATGGCATGACGGCGGCGCAACTGCTGCTGACGCTCGAGGACACCGAGGACCGCCGGCGCTACCTCAACGCCCGCGCCACCTTGACGACGCTGCTGGGCCTCGGCTGCGTCCCGGTGATCAACGAGAACGACAGCGTCGCCACCGCCGAGATTCGCTTCGGCGACAACGACCGCCTGGCCGCGCGGGTGGCGGAGATGGTGCAGGCGGACCAGCTGCTGCTGCTATCCGACATCGACGGGCTGTATACCGCCGACCCCAAGCGCGACCCGGCCGCCCAGCACATCCCCGAGGTCCCCACCATCACCGCGGAGATCGAGGCGATGGGGGGCGACCCGCCGCCGGGCTATTCGAGCGGGGGCATGCGGACGAAGCTGGCGGCGGCGAGGATCGCGACCCAGGCCGGCTGCGCGATGGCGATCGCGGTGGGCCAGGTCGAGCATCCGCTGCGCAGCCTGATTGCCGGCGCGCGGTGCACCTGGTTCCTGCCGGCGCCGGATGGCCGCACGGCGCGGAAACGCTGGATCGCTGGCAGCCTGCAGCCGGCCGGGCGCCTGGTCGTGGACCCCGGCGCGGCGCGGGCGCTGGCAGCCGGGCGGTCGTTGCTGCCGGCCGGGGTGCGCAGCGTCGACGGCGAGTTCGAGCGCGGCGACGCCGTGCTGGTGCAGGATCTGGCCGGCGACACGCTGGCCCGCGGCCTGTCGGCCTACGCCAGTGCCGACGCGCGCCGCATCGCCGGGCACCGGTCCGACGACATCGAGGGCATCCTGGGCTGGCGCGGCCGCGATGAGATTATCCACCGCGACGACCTGGTGCTCGCGCCGCCGGCTCAGCCGTCCTGACGGGGCGGAACTTATTGTGCGACGCCGCATTGCAGCGGCCATGACCTTATCTCGAAATGTCCAAAAATCGTCGACTTTGCGAAACGCTGCCCTCGCCGGTGCGGCTGGCTTGGCTGCCCTGGCCGTCGCCAACTATGCCCTTGCGCGCCGGACGGAGCGCAGGCATCGCCCCAAGGGCCACCTTCTTACGGTCGACGGCGTGCGGCTGCACTACACCGACCGGGGCACCGGCCGGCCCGTGGTCCTGCTGCACGGCAATGCGGTTTCGGGGCAGGACTTCGACACGAGCGGCGTCGCCGGGGCGCTATTGCCGAACCATCGCGTGATCGTCTTCGACCGCCCGGGTTTCGGCCACAGCGCGCGTCCGCGCGGGCGCGCCTGGACCGCGGCGGAACAGGCGGAACTGCTGCACACGGCGCTTATCCAGCTCCGGGTGCATCGGCCGGTGGTGGCCGGGCACTCCTGGGGAACGCTCGTCGCGCTGCATTTGGCGCTCGCCTATCCGGCGGATGTGGCGGGCTTGGCGCTGCTCTCGGGCTACTACTTTCCGACCGTGCGCCTCGATGTGCCGCTGGTCGCGCCGGTGGCGATGCCGGTGCTGGGGGACATCCTGCGCTACACCGTTTCGCCGGTGCTGGGCTGGCTGTCGATGCCGGCGTTCAAGCGGATGCTGTTCTCGCCCGCCCGGCCGACGGCGCGGTTCCAGGCGCAGTATTCGCCCGCCATGGCGCTGCGGCCGTCGCAGATCCGCGCGACTGCGATGGACGGCGTTCTCCTGGTGCCGGGTGTGACGGGCCTGGATTATGGCGGGCTGGCGATGCCGGTGGCGATCATGGCCGGGCGCGGCGACAAGATCGTGTCCAACTCGCAGGCCGAACGGCTGCACGCGGCCATTCCCGGCAGCACCTTGCGTATTGTCGAGGGCGTCGGGCACATGGTCCACCACCTCGCATCCCACGAGGTGGCCGAGGTCATTGCCGACGTGCAGCGGCGCTCGGACGACGGCCAACCGGCAGGTCAGCCGCTGCGGGAGCCGTCGCTGCGGGCCGCTGCGGAGGCCGCTTGAGCGCTTAACCAGCGGTAGTTTTTGTTTGCTGACCTCAATCAGATGCCCAGGCCAGGTGCCCCAGTAAGATGCCTCTTTAGGCGTTTCATTGTCCTGGTGCGTTGATGAGCATATGTATGGAATCCACTGAGGATTAAAATTCATGGGCAGCGGCGGCTTTCCGATCGATCTCCTGCTGTTCGGCATGATCGCCGCGTTTCTCGTGCTGCGCTTGCGCGGCATACTCGGCCGCAAGACGGGATTCGAACGGCCGGCCCAGCCCGAAGCGCCGCAGACTGCCGTACCCGGCATCGGCCGCCCGGCCCCGGTTTCGGTCGTAGGCACGCGGCCGGAGCAGCCCGCCCGTCCCCTGCCGGAGCCCGCAAGCCCGGCCGGCGCGGCACTCGCGCAGATGCGGACGGTGGACCGGAGCTTCGATCCGCAGCACTTCCTCAATGGCGCCGAGGCGGCGTTCCGGTTGATCGTCGGCGCCTTCGCTGCCGGTGACCGGGTTGCCCTGCGCCCGTTGCTGGGCGACGACACCTACCGCAGCTTCGAAGCGGCGATCGCGGCGCGGGAGGCCGCGGGCGAAACCCAACGCAGCGAGATCAAGAGCATCGAGAGCCTGACGATCGAGGAGGCCGGGCTGGCCGGCAGCCAAGCGGCCATCACCCTCCGCATCGTGTCCGACCAGGTCGCCGAGACGCTGGACCGCGACGGCAAGCCGGTCTCCGGCGCCGACGCGGTCGCCGAGATCACCGACATCTGGACCTTCGAGCGCGACCTGTCGCAGCCGGACCCGGCATGGCGCCTGTCCGCCGCCCGGTCCGGCTGAGGCGTGCCGGATACGCTGGGGCTGCCCAGTTTATCGCATAGCCTACACTGCGCGGACTGCCTGGACGTGCTGCCTGCGATGCCGGAGGCCTCTGTCGACGTCATCGTCACCTCGCCGCCCTATAACCTCGGGATCGGCTATAGCAGTTACGGCGACAGCAAGACCGAGGCGGACTATCTCGATTGGATGCTGCGGGTGGCCACCGCACTGCGCCGGGTGCTGCGGCCGGACGGTTCGTTTTTCCTGAATGTGTCCGGGTCCTCGTCGCAGCCCTGGTTGCCGTTTGAGCTGATCGTGCGGCTCCGCCCGCTGTTCGCGCTGCAAAACCACATCGCCTGGGTGAAGTCGATCGCCACCGGGGACGACGCCGTGGGCCATTTCAAGCCGGTGCCGGGCGAGCGCTTCCTGCACCGCAACCACGAGCATCTGTTCCATCTGACGCACCACGGCGACGTGCGGCTCGACCGGCTGGCGGTCGGCGTGCCGTTCAAGGACAAGTCCAACATCGCCCGGCGCGGCCATGCGCAGGACCTGCGCTGCCGGGGCGACACCTGGTTCGTGCCCTATCCCACCGTGCGCAGCCGGACGCAAAAGTTCAGCCATCCCGGCACCTTCCCGGTCGATCTGCCGCGCTGGTGCATCCGGCTGCACGGCAAGCCCGCCCCAGTGGTGCTCGATCCATTCGCCGGCACGGGCACGACGCTGGTTGCGGCCGGGCTGGAGGGCGGACGCGGCGTCGGCATCGAGATCGACCCGGAGTATGTCGCCACGGCGCGACACCGTCTGGCGGAAGCGGCCACGGCTGCCTAAGTTGTGAAGATGCTCCAGACCCGCCCCCGCGTTGCGCTGTTCGTCACTTGCCTCGTGGATATGCACCGGCCCACGGTAGGCTTTGCCGCCATCAAGCTGCTGGAACAGGCAGGCTGCCAGGTCGAGGTGCCGCGCGCCCAGACCTGCTGCGGCCAGCCGGCGTTCAACAGCGGCGACCGCACGACGGCGCGCGATATCGGGCGTCAGGTGCTGGAGGCGTTCAGCGGCTACGACTACGTGGTGGTCCCGTCTGGCTCCTGCGCCGGCATGATCAAGCATCATCTGCCGCATCTGTTCGACGATGACCCCAATCTGCGCGCCCGGGCGGAGGTGCTGAGCGAACGCACGTTCGAGCTGATCGGCTTCCTCGCCGACGTGATGGGCGTGACGGACGTCGGCGCGAGCTACCCTGGCGTCGCGACCTACCATGATAGCTGCTCCGGCCTGCGCGAGATGGGGCTGAAGGCGCAGCCGCGGGCGCTGCTGGCGGGGGTCGATGGCCTGGAACTGCGCGAGATGGCGGATGCGGAGGTTTGCTGCGGCTTCGGCGGCACGTTCTGCGTGAAGTATCCGGAGATTTCGACCCGGATGGTGTCGGACAAGGCGGCGCATGTGGCGGCGTCCGGGGCGGACACGCTGCTGGCCGGGGATCTCGGCTGTTTGCTGAACATGGCCGGCCGGCTATCGCGCGAGGGCAGCGCGGTCCGGGTCCGCCACATTGCCGAGGTGCTGGCGAACATGACGGGCGACGTGCCGCCGATCGGCCAGGTCCGCGCTCGCGGGGCTTGAGAGCCAATAAGGCCGTTGAACTGTCACGCTGCCGTCCTCTGCATGGCCTATGGTGGGGCCGAACTGGAGACGAACAATGACGGCCATGAACGACCTGATGCTGCATTTCATGCAGGACATCTACTACGCCGAGAAGCTGGGCATCCGCGCGATGGCGAAGCTGGCGAAGGCCGTCGACAACAAGGAGCTGAAGGACGCGATCCTGGCGCATCGCGAGCAGAGCCAGCAGCAGATCGAGCGGCTTGACCAAGTGTTCGAGGCCCTCGGCAAACGCGCCAAGGGCAAGACTTGCGCCGCGATGAACGGCTTGGTCGAGGAGGGCGAGGAAGCGTCCGACGAATTCGAGCGCGGCCCGGTGCTCGACGCGGCGCTGATCGCCTGCGGCCAAGCGATCGAGCACTATGAGATCGCGCGCTATGGCGCGATGGTGGCCTGGGCCAAGCAGCTCGGCCTGACCGAGGCTGCGGACCTGCTGCAGCAGACGCTCGACGAGGAAAAGGCCAATGACGACGTGCTGAACGAGCTAGCGGAGCGCGTGCTGAACCCCGCCGCATTGGAGGAGGAGTCTGACAAGGACGACACTGACGACGAGGAAGACGAGAGCGAGGGGATCGACAAGGGCGACGAGTCGAAGGGTGAGACCAAGAAGAAGCGCGGCAAGAAGTAGGTCTACCCCGCCATCCTGCATCCAGAGGCGGCCGCGGTCCGGAATGCCTGATCGGCGGGAATGGTCCGCAGTCGCCGATAGATATCCCAAGGCGCGGCGGATTCGTCCGGCGCCTTGACCCGGAACAGATGCATCGGATGGGTGACGCTGCCGTTGGCGAGCAGCGTGCTGCGGCCAAACAGCGCGTCCTCCGCCGGAAGCCGGCGCATCGCGGCGATGGTGGCGGCGCCGTCCGACGGATCGGCGCCGCCCCGCACGGTCCGCAGCAAATGCGAGACGGCCGAGAATACGCCGGCGTGGATCATCGTCGGCGGAATGCCCCGGTTGCGCGGCGCGAAAGCGGCGGCGAACGCGCGGGTCCCGGCGTCGTAATCCCAATAGAACGGTTCGGTCACCAGCAGGCCCCGGGCATTGTCCAACCCAATCGCGTGCACGTTGGTCGAGAGGCAGAGCAGGCTCGCCAGCCGCTGGCCACCGCGGGCGATGCCGAACTCGGCGGCCTGTTTCACCAGCGTCTCGAACGGCAAGCCCGTGCAGGCGAGGCCGATCACCTTGGCGCGGCTGGCCTGCGCCTGCAGCAGCAGGGCGGAGAAGTCGAGCGTCTCGTTCGGAAACGCGGCGGAGCCCAGCGACCGCCCGCCCGCCGCCTGCACCACGGCGGTCACGTCGCGTTGCAGGGCGTGGCCGAACGCGTAATCGACAGTGAGGAAGAACCAGCTGTCGCCGCCCTCCGCCAGCATGGCCGTCGCCGTGCCGGCCGCCAGCGCCGCGGTGTCGTAGGTCCATTGCAGGTGGTTCGGGCTGCAGGCCGCCCCGGTGAGCGCCGCCGTGCCGGGCCCGCTGAACAGCGCGATCCGGTTGCGCGCGCGCACGATCTCGGCGACGGCCAGCGCGGTGGCCGAATTCGGCACGTCCACCACCGCGTCCACGCCGTCGCGGTCCAGCCAAGCCTGTGCCAATCCGGCGCCGATGTCCGGCCGGTCGCCCATGTCGGCGGCCAGGATCTCGACCGCGAGGTCCGGCTGCGCCTCGGCCGCCATGTGGGCCGCGAGCACCGAGCCGCTGCCGGCGCCGTCGGCGGCCGGGCCGGACAAGCTGGTGAGCACGCCGATGCGCAGCGGCCGGGCCTGCGCGCGGACACGTGTCGATAGGCTGGCGAGGACGCCGGCGACGGCAAGGCGCCGGGGCAGGATCATTCGCGGCATCATCGCCGGCGGTTTGGCAGGACGGCGCGTATAGGTCCATAGCTGGGGCTGGCGCATGGCTGCGGCCACGCTAGATTATGAGCCATATCTGCCACATCTGCTGCCTGTGGCCCGGGAGACGCCCATGCTGACCACCTCGCCCGAGTTCAAGACCAACGCGCACCATGCCCTGGCGGACGCAAGCCTGCAGAAGGCGCTGGCGTTCAGCAAGCCGCAGTTCATGGCCCGGCGCAGCGCCGC
>CAXTJW010000142.1:5463-8442 GCA_964244305.1 uncultured Acetobacteraceae bacterium | reverse complement strand
AACGCCGCCGCCTGGATCTGGGCGTTCGTGCTGTTCCACGAGCAGCCGATCCTGCTCGGCACGGCGCTGATCGCATACGGCTTCGGCCTGCGCCATGCGGTCGACCCCGACCATATCGCCGCCATCGATAACGTGACCCGTAAGCTGATACAGGACGGCCAGCGCCCGGTGACCGTCGGCTTCTGGTTTGCGGTCGGCCACTCGGTCGTGGTCGCGCTGGGCGCCGGAGTCATCGCACTCGCCTCCGTGGCGATGCAGGGCAGCTTCCAGCAGTTCAGGGAAGTCGGCGGCATCATTTCGACCTGCGTGTCGGCGCTGTTCCTGTTCGTGATCGCCGGCATAAATCTCGTGGTGCTGCGGGCGGTCTATCGCTCGTTCCGCAGCGTCCGGCGCGGCGAGGCCTATGTCGAGGAGGATTTCAACCAGCTGCTGAACTCACGCGGGCTGCTGGCGCGGCTGTTCCGCCCGATGTTCCGCCTGGTGACGCGGAGCTGGCACATGCTGCCGCTCGGCTTCCTGTTCGGCCTGGGCTTCGACACCGCGACCGAGATCAGCCTTCTCGGCATCGCTGCGACCGAGGCCGCCAAGGGCGTGTCGCTGTCGGCCATCATGGTGTTCCCCGCGCTGTTCGCCGCCGGGATGGCGTTGATCGACACGACGGACGGCGTGCTGATGCTGCACGCCTACGACTGGGCGTTCGTGAAGCCGATCCGCAAGCTGTATTACAATCTCACGATCACGCTGGTGTCGGTGGTGGTCGCATTCGTCATCGGCGGGATCGAGGCGCTTGGCCTGATTGGCGACAAGCTGCAGCTGGCGGGATGGTTCTGGGGCGGCGTCGGCACCTTGAACGAAAACTTCAACACGCTCGGCTTCGTCATCATCGGGGTGTTCGCCGCGAGCTGGGCCGTGTCGGTCGCGGTCTATTACGCCAGGGGCTACGACCAGATCGAGACCAAGGCGGCCCAGCCCTAAAGGGCGGGCGGCCCTACGAGTGGGCAGGCCGGCTGCGCGACAAATCGTGGGCGTTGATGATCATGGTCGCCATGTCTTCGAGGCTCATGCGCTTGGACATCGCCTGGCGCCGGATCGCCTGGTAGGCCTCCTCCTCGGTCATCGCCTCGCTCGCCATCAGGATCAGCCGGGCGCGCTGGACCTTTTGCGTGCCCGCCAGCTTGCGTTCGAGCTTTAGGATCCGCTGCCCGGTTTCCTGCTGCTGCAGCCAAACGCTGCGGGCGATCGCGAGCTGGGTCAGCAGGCCGAACGGACGCACCGGGCGCTCGACGACGGCATGGGCGCCGATCTCCAGCACGAGCTGCAGGATGGACGGGTTCTCGTATTCGACGATGCCAATGACCGTCGGCAGCCTGCGATCCTGGGTCCGGAACAGCCGGCGCAGCGGCTCGCGGCTCTCATGGTCGACCGCGAGGACGACAATATCGGACGATGCCGCCACCTCGTCGGGCCACGGCCAGATCGTCGTGGCGACGCAGCCGATCCGGCGCAAATGCTCGACCAGGCCGATCCCGTCGGCGTCGGGCGGGTGCATGACTTCGATGCGGAGGCCGCGGAGGTCGCGGAGGATTTGGATCGCCATGCCCGCTCCGCCTCCCTCGTCGTCAGGCTTGCACTGATTGGGGCGAGGATCGGGGCGGGAGCAGCGGCGGATCGTCCGCCCTGGCCCGTTCGGACCAGCTGTCCAGGCGCTGGTCGACGCAGTATGGATCCGGCCGCACCTGCCGGCCCGGGTCCCAGACCACCTGGAACTGCCCGCTTGCGTCCAGCTTGGCGACGCGGGGCCAGAGGTAGGCGTGGTTGGTATCCGCGTCGATCCGCACCGGGCCCTGCGGCGCGTCGTAGTCCAGCCCGTCCAGCGCGGCGCGAACCCGGTCGGGCTCGTCGGTGCCCGCCCGCTCGATGGCGCTGGCGACGAGCATCACCTGGAAATATGCCGCCTCCGCCCCGGCGGTCACCGCGGCGTCCGCGCCGAAGCGTGCCCGGAACGCCGCGACGAACGTCCTGGCGGCGGGGGTGGCGAGGGTGCTGAAGAACGGCGCGGCGGTGATATGGCCCTCGGCCGCCTCTGGCGTCATTTCGGCCACTTCGGCCTCGCTGGTGGTTAGGCTGGCGATCGGCATGCGGGCCGGGTCGAAGCCGGCCTGCCGGTAGGCCTCATAGAAGACCGCGGTGGAGCGCCCGACGACGGTCGAAAAGATGACATCGGGCCGGGTGCGGCCGATCTCCCAGATGGCCCTGCCGAAGTCCTGCGGACCTGCGTCCAGCGGCACATAGATTTCTTCGAGCAGCTTGCCGCCGCCCTGGCGCGCGAGGTCCGCCATGATGCGGTTCGACTCGTAGGGATAGACGTAGTTGGAGCCGACGAACAGGATCCGCTTGCCGTATCGGTTGAACAGGAAGTGGGCCAGCGGCAGCGAATTCTGGTTCGGGGCGGATCCGGTGTAGATGCAGTTCGGCGAATACTCGAAACCCTCATACAGGGTCGGGTAGAGCAGCAGGCCCCGGTAGGCCTCGACCACGGGCAGCACGGCCTTGCGGGTGCTCGACATATAGCAGCCGAAGATGAGCCGCACGCGATCGACGCCGAGCAGGCGCTCGGCCAGGCTGCGGAACTGCTTCGGATCCGATGCGGGATCATAGGCGACCAGCTCGACCGGGCGGCCTCTGATGCCGCCGCTCGCGTTGACCGCGTCGACCGCGAGCATCGTCGCGTTGAGTTGGGTGGTCTCGACCGCCGCAGTCACGCCCGAACGGGAGAACAGGACACCGAACCTCCAGTGTGCGCCCAAGTCAGCAACGCCAGTCATAGTTTAAGCATAGGTTATTGCTGTCTCGCCACTAGGGAACGGCGGTTATCATGACACGCCTCGACGGCAACGCACAGCCGAAGCGTGATGGGGGTAACGGGTCAGTTTGCCTGCATTGTAATGAGCCGTCATCGCGAGCCGGCTTGGGCGCGGC
>CAXTJW010000142.1:2030-5363 GCA_964244305.1 uncultured Acetobacteraceae bacterium | reverse complement strand
CCCTCGTTGTAGGGCGCCAGCGCCGCAGACACGAGATCGCAGGCCTCTGCCGCGCGCCCGCTATCCCGCCAGAGCCCGCCAAGGCTCACGGCGGCGCGCAGCTCCCAACCGCGCATGGCCTGCTGGCGGCTCATCGCCAACGCCTCCAGGTAAGCCGCCTCGGCACGGTCGAGGCTGCCCCGCGCCGCCAGGACCTCACCCTTGACGCGCAGAAGCTCCGCCAGGCACCAGTGCTCCTCGTACTGCCCGGCCAGCACGATCGCGTCCTCGGCCACGGCGAGCGCCTCGTGATGCTGGCCGGCGCGGCTGAGCGTCAGGGCGAAGGCGCCGCGGTGCGCGGGCACCCGGAAGCGGGACAGCACCGCCTTGAACTCCTGCAGCGCCGCCCGGAAGTCCACGGTTGCGGCCGCGAAGTCGCCGTCTTCGGCGAGCGCCTCGGCGCGGTAGGCCAGGGCATGGGCGTGCCACAGACGCAGCCGGTGATCCCGCGCATGGTCGAGCAACGCCGCCGCCGAGCGCCCAGCCTCCGCCCAGTCACCCCGAAGCATGAGAACCGGGCACGCGCCGTAGGCCAGGGCGTAGCCCAGCGAGTTGGCATGCTCGAGCTCGCGCGCAGCCTCGACCGCGTTCCGGCTGGTCAGCAACGCCTCGTCGGGCCGCCCCTCGGCCCATTGGATCGCCGACAGCGCTGCCAACCCGGCCACACGCTGATCCTGTCCGAAGCGGTGCGCCAGGCGGCGGTGAACGCCCGCGTCATACGCCTGCAGGGCGGTCTCGATCTCGGCCCGCCCGCCGGCATGGTCGCCCAGCAGGTAGCGGGATACGCCGAGGACCCGGTGGGCAACCAGCTCCACGTCATGGTTCGCCGACTCGACTGCAATATGGAGCAGGAGCGCGGCCAGGCCCTCCGCCACGCGGTTCTCGCCCAAGGCGGAGTGGTAGGCCCATAGCCCATAAAGCGCGCGGGTCCGCTGCGCGACATCCCCAAGCCGCTCCGCCAGCACACGCGCGCGCCGGAAGGCCTCGCCGGTTTCCGGGACGGCGTAGCCCCGGCATGCGATGAGCGGCATGCCGAGCCCGATCTGCAGCAGAAGCTCGATGCGGTCCCGGGCCTCGCCGGGCGGCTGGGTCCCCAAAATCTCGAGCCCCTTCGTCATATGCCCGATCGCCTCGAGGTTGGCGGACTGCAGGGCGGCGCGCTGGCCGGCGGCGAGCCACAGCTCGACCGCTTGGGCGGCAAGCCCCGCCTCGCTATAGTGCCGGGCCAGTATCTCGGGCTGCTCCTCGGCGATATGGGGGAGGATGGCCTGCAGCACCTCGGCGCAGCGCGCGTGCAGTTGCTGGCGCTTGCTCAGCAGCAGCGTGCTGTAGGCCACATCCTGCACGAGGGCGTGCTTGAACGTGTAGGACGCCCGCGGCGGGTGGCCGCGCTGATGCACCAGCTCGGCGGCGACGAGCTTGCGCAGCATCTGGTCGAGCACGGCGCCTTGCGACGACGCGAGCGCGGCCACCGCCTCGTAGGAGAAATCGCGTCCGATCACCGCGCCGACCTGCGCCACCTCCTTGGCCGCGCCGAGGCGGTCGAGGCGCGCGAGCAGCGAGTCCTGCAGCGTCGTCGGGATCGCGAAGGGCGGCAGCGGCCCGGCCAGGCCATAGCGGTCCGTCCGCTCCTGCAGCAGTCCCGATTCAAGCACGGCCTTCGTCAGCTCCTCGACGAACAGGGGCACGCCGTCGGTCTTGCTGATGATCTGCTCCAGCACCTCCGGGGGCAGCGGCATGCCGCCCGCCACGTTCTCGACCAGCTCCGCCGATTGACGCCGGCTGATGCGGTTCAGCGCCAGGGCGGTCACCTCGGCGCGGGCGCTCCACTCGTGCTGGAACTCAGGCCGGAACGTCACCAGGACGACGCAGTGCGACGCTGCGGCGCGATCGATGCAGAGGTCCAGCAGCTCGCGCGTCGTGGGGTCGATCCAGTGGGCGTCCTCGACGAGCAGCAGGGCCGGCTCCTGTGCGCCGGTCAGCAGCACGGCGAGTTGGGCCAGCAGGCGCTCCTTCTGCTGTTCCGGCGACAACTGCAACGGTGGGTAGCGCCCCTCCGCGGGCACGGCGAGCAGTGCGGCCAGCAATGGGACGCTCGGGCGCGCTTCAGCTGGGACCTTGGCGACCCAGCGTTCGAGCTTGTCGAGCTTCGCGCCGGCCGGGTCCGCGGGTCCGATGCCGCAGGCGTGCTCGAGATGCGCGATGGCGGGCTGCAGCGCGCTGTTGGTGTGGGACGGCGAGCACTGGTAGCGGACCGTGCGATGGCCGTCGGCTGCGACGTGCTCGCACAGGGCCTGGCCGATCCTCGACTTGCCGATCCCGGCCTCGCCCGAGAGCAGCACGACCTGGCCGTCGCCGGCGCGGGCCAGCTCCCAGCGGTCCAGCAACAGGGCGACCTCCTGGTCCCGGCCGACCAAGGCGCCGGGTCCTGCGGCGTGCGCGGCCTCGAAGCGGGTGGCGACGGCCCGTTTGCGGGTGACGTGCCAGACCGGCACCAGGCGCGGCACGCCCTTCAGCTCGCGCAACCCGAGCGGCTCGCACTCGAACAGGCCCTCAACGAGCTTGTGGGTGCTGGCAGCGATGACGACGCTGTCCGGCTCGGCGCAGCCCTGCAGGCGGGCGGCGAGGTTGACGGTCTCGCCGACGACGGGGTGCTCGTTCACGCTGCCGCGCAGGACCCGCCCGCGCGTGACGACCAGCCCGGTGGCGATGCCGATCCGCACGGCGAGCGGCGCACCGAATGGCGTAATAAGCTCCCTGACGGCGCCGACCACGCCGAGCCCGGCCTGCACGGCGCGTTCGGCGGCGTCCTCGTTGGCGCTTGGATAGCCGAAATAGGCAAGGACGCCGTCCCCCATGAGGTGCTCCACGAAGCCGTCGAAGCGAGCGATCTGGCCGGTGCAGAGGTCCTGGTAGCCGTGCAGGAGCTGTTCCATCGCCTCGGGGTCGAGCGCCCCCGCCAGCGCCGTCGAACCGACGAGGTCGCAGAACATGACGGTGATTTGCCGCCGCTCCGAGGATGGCCCGGCCAGCGCCGCGTCTACGGGCTCGGCGCTGGCTGCGTGGGGCATGCTCGCGCCTGCGACGGCGGCCAGCAGCCTGCGGCGATGGCCGAGCGACAGGCCGAGCTCCATGAGATCGGCGTCCGAGAGGAGGGCGAGCGTGGCAAGGTCGACGTCGGCCTTGGCGAACGCCGCCGCATGCTGCTTCAGGCCGAGCGCGCCGAGGAATTGAGCGAGTTCACCTATGGACATCAGCAGAACCCCTCGTTCGCGCCGGACATCACTCGTGCAA
>CAXTJW010000142.1:0-1930 GCA_964244305.1 uncultured Acetobacteraceae bacterium | reverse complement strand
GAGGTCGCACTGCTGACCGGCTTCCGCCCGTTCTGGCGGTTCGTCAATCATCGGCCGGCGCTGGCGCATTGGTTCAACAGGCAGATCGTCAGCCTTGCCGTGCGGAAAGCGCCGGCGCGGCCCTTGGCGCTGAGCACGGTCGCGCCGTATTCCTCGTGGCTCTCGCTCACCGACCGCACCTGGTTTGCGCGTTATCTGCCGCCCCGGGCCGCGACCGCCCTTCCTGCGCTCGACGATGTTGCGGCGCTGTTCAAGGTCGGCCGGGATGGCCCGCGCGTGTCGCAACGGTCGACCTTGCTGTTTCCGTCGTTTGCGCAGTGGTTCACCGACGGTTTCATGATGACCGACGGCCGGGACACGCGGCGCACCACGAGCAACCACCAGATCGACCTGAGCCAACTCTATGGGCTGACGCCGGACGTCACCGATGTGCTGCGCCTGCATGAGGCCGGGCCTGGCAAGAAGGGGCGGCTCAAGTCGGTCATGGCTGGGGGCGAGGAGTGGGCGCCGCAGCTGTATGACGCGGCCGGGGAGCGGGATCCGGCGTTTGCGGCCCTGCCGCTGCCGCTTCGCCTGCCGCCCGACTGGCCGGCGGAGAAGCGGGCGAGCCTTTTTGCGTTCGGTGGCGAGCGCGCCAACACCACCCCGTTCACCGCGATGATCAACACGCTGTTCCTTCGCGAGCACAACCGGATTTGCAAGATATTGGAGGCCGCCCACCCGGATTGGGACGACGAGCGCGTGTTCCAGACGGCGCGCAACGTCAACATCGTCCAGCTCATCAAGATCGTCGTCGAGGAGTATATCAATCACATCTCGCCGAACTGGTTCAGGATGCTGGGCGACCCCTCGCCCTGCTACAAGGCCGCCTGGAACCGGCAGAACTGGATACCGGTCGAGTTCAACCTGCTCTACCGCTGGCATAGCCTGGTTCCGGAGTTCGCATCGTGGGATGGCAAGCCGGCGCCGATCGCCGACATGCGGCTCGACAACCGCATGCTGCTGGGCGCGGGCCTCGGCACCGGTTTCGCCAGCGCGAGCCGCACCAAGGCATGGCGGATCGGCCTGTTCAACACCGCCGAATTCCTGCAGCCGGCCGAGCGGGCGAGCGTCGCCCAGGGCCGCACGAACCAGCTCGCCAGCTACAACGACTACCGCGAGGCGATGTGTTATCCCCGCGTCACCCGGTTCGAGCAGATCAGCGGCGACCCGCGCGTGGTCGAGGCACTGCGCGGCGTCTACCGCAAGGTCGACCAGATTGAATTCTTCGTCGGCCTATTTGCCGAAGACTCTCTGGAGCGCGCGGCCGTGCCCGGCCTGATTGGCCGCATGGTGGCGGCGGATGCGTTCTCGCACGCGCTGACCAATCCGTTGCTGTCGCCGCTGGTCTACAACGAGGCGACGTTCTCACCGGCAGGGTGGCGGAGCATCAACGCGACCCACAGCTTGCGCGACCTGCTGATCCGGAACGCGCCGCGCTCCGCAACGCCCTTTGTGGCTTCGATGGAGCAGGAGGGTGCGGACGTGACCGCTTGAGCATCGCGAGGGCCAGCCTAACGGCGCACGACCGCATCGAGCTTGGCAGGCGGCCCTACCGGATCGGCGCCTTACTCCGCAGCCGATGTGCCGTGCGGCATAATCGTGGGTGCCTGCGGTTCGGCGCGGGCCTTCCGATAGAGATGGGGCGCAATGGAACCCGGCAGGAACCCGAGGCCGAACGACAGCGCGAACGGGAACCACCAAATGGGTGCCGCGTCGCGCGTCGCGGAGGGCAGCTTGAGCAAACCAAGGCATAGGGCGATGGCGAAAACCATCGCGAACCCGGCCAACAGGCCCTCCGCCGCGCGGCGGAACCGTTTTATGCCAAGATCCAGGTCGCACAAGATGCCGATGGCAAGCGCGAGCGCGGCCGCCATGATGCAGCTCGGCG
>CAXTJW010000141.1:0-8444 GCA_964244305.1 uncultured Acetobacteraceae bacterium | reverse complement strand
GGGCCAGTCCGGCCAGCCGACGCCCGAGGGCATGCACCAGGACGGCGTCGACTGGGTGCTGGTGCTGATGATCGGCCGGGTCAACATTGCGTCGGGCACCACCAGCATCCATGGGCTGGACCGCACCCTGCTGGGCAGCTTCACGCTCGAGGCGCCGATGGACGCGGCGCTGGTCGACGACCACCGCGTGTTCCATGGCGTCACGCCGGTGCAGCCGTTAGACCCGGCGCAGCCCGCCCATCGGGATGTGCTGGTGGTCACTTTCCGGCGCGAGACCACGCTTCCAAACCTCTGAACTGGTCACGGGCGGCGGGCGGCTGATGGGCAAAGTGAGGATTGCCTGCAATCCTGGCGACCCGTCCGACAGCAGCGCGCCGCCGCCGTGCAGGCCGGCCACCGCGCGCACGAGCGTAAGGCCCAAGCCGAACCCCGGCGTATTACGCGCGCTCTCGCCGCGGAAGAACCGCTCGGTCGCGCGCGCCTGGTCGCATTCTGGAATTCCGGGCCCCTGGTCGCGAACCATCACCTGCAGCGTTTCCGGCCATGCGCCCGGCGTCACCCTCGCGCGCAACGTGACGATGCCGCCCGGGGGGGAGAACTTGATCGCGTTGTCCAGCAGGTTCGCCACCGCCTGCTGGATCAGCTCGCGGTCGCCCCAGACCGGGAGCGACTGCGCCGCCTCAGCCACCGAGCCCAGGCCGCGCTCCTCCACCACGAAATGCAGGCCGCGCTCCTCCGCCACCGCGCCATACAGCTCCGCGAGGTCGTCAAGCAACGGGCCGACGTCGAGCGTCGCAAAGGCGGAGCGCCGCGTGCCGGCCTCGATCTCGGCAATGCGCAGCAGCGCCTGGAACACCGCGGTAACGCCGTCGAGGTCGACGACGGCACGGTCCACCGCCGTGCGCAGCTCCGCGGTGCTGCCAGCGTGCGAGGCCGCGTCTTCCAGCCGGGCACGGGCGCGGGCGATCGGGGTGCGGAGGTCGTGCGCGATCGAGTTGGAGACCTGGCGCACCCCATCCATCAACCGGCTGGTACGGTCGAGCATGTCGTTGAAGGTCGCGGCCAGGCGGTCGAACTCGTCGCCGCGGCCGGAGAGCTGGATGCGTGGCGACAGGTCGCCGGCCGAGATCGCCGCCGCGGTCTCGGAGACGTGCGCGAGCATGCGCCGGAACAGCCGCTGCACCGTCAGCGCGCCGGCGGCGCCCAGCAACGCGATCAGCGCCAGCGCCCAGGCCATCGTGTTGGTCAGAACCTTCCGCAACGCCGCACGGGTCTCGACATCGCGGCCGACCAGCAGCGAGTAGTCGCTGGGGAGGGTGAAGCGGCGTAGCCGGGCGAGGCTGCGCTGGCCCTTGCGCTTGATAGACAGCTCATAAACTCTGTCGGTCTGCGCCACGGCCTCGGGCCATGCGCCCAGGTTCCCGGCGACGCTGCGGCCCGCCGGGTCGAGCACTAAATACACCGCGTCGTTGTCGGAATCACCGGCCAAGCGGGCCGCGACGGTCGATAGCAGCGCCGCAGCGCCGCCGTCCCGCCACCGTTCGGACAGGCCCTGCGCATCGGCCCGTATCGCGGCATCCACCTGATCGTTGAGCAGGCCGAGCGTGGCCCACCACAGGAACAGCACGAGCGTCAGCGTGCTCAGTGCGAACAGCCCGCCATAGGCCACCGCCAAACGAACCCCGGCGGAGCGAAACAGCCGCCGTAGGCCAGCGCCACTCCACCGCATCGCGGGCCTACTCGGTGCGCAGCATATAGCCGACGCTGCGCACGGTCTGGATTACGGCGACGTCGAACGGCTTGTCGATCTTTTGCCGCAGGCGGGACACGTGCACGTCGATCACGTTGGTCTGCGGATCGAAATGGTAGTCCCACACGCCCTCCAACATCATGGTCCGGGTGACGACCTGGCCGGCATGGCGCATCAGGTACTCCAGCAGGCGGAACTCGCGCGGCTGCAGGTCGATCTTCTGACCGCGGCGGCGCACCACCCGGGCCAGCAGGTCCATCTCGAGGTCGCCGACCACCAGCCGCGTATCCGGCCCCGCCGCGCGGCCCCGGCGCAGCAACGCCTCGACCCGGGCCAGCAGCTCGCTGAAGGCGAACGGCTTTGTCAGGTAGTCGTCGCCGCCGGCCTTCAGCCCCTCGACGCGGTCGTCCACCCCGGCCATTGCCGACAAGAACAGCACGGGCGTCTGATTGTCCCGCGCCCGCAGCGACTCGAGCACCTGAAGCCCGTCCAGGCCGCCGGGGAGCATGCGGTCGAGGATGATCGCATCAAACGACTCGGTCGACGTCAGCGCCAGGCTATCGTGGCCATTGCCGGCCTCCGCCACGACATGCCCAGCTTCTCGCAAGCCCTTCAACACGAAACCGGCAACGTCCGCGTCGTCTTCAACCACCAAGATGCGCATGTTTCAGCCCGGTGCCTCTTGTTGACGACGCCCGACGGTGACGGGCAAATCAAGGTTCTGTCCGCCGCGCCGGACTGAAAGCTTTACCGCGGTGCCGGGCGATGCGCTCGCGACGGCGCGGATCAGGCTGCGGGCGCTGTCCACCCGGTCGCCGTTCACTGCCGTCACGACGTCGCCCGTGCGAAGCCCGGCGCGCGCAGCCGGGCCGGTGCGGTCGATCCCGGCGATCGCCACGCCGTTGCTCGCCGGCTGGCCGCCTTGCACGTCCTGGACGGAGACCCCAAGCCAGCCGCGGTCGATCCGGCCCTTGTCCCGCAAGTCGGAAACGATCCGGACCGCAATCTCGCTCGGCACCGCGAAGCCGATGCCGACCGATCCGCCGGTGGGCGAGACGATGGCGGTGTTCACCGCGATCACCTGGCCATCCATGTTGAACGTCGGGCCGCCGGAGTTGCCGGGGTTGATCGGCGCGTCGATCTGGATGAAGTCGTCGAACGGCCCGGCGCCGATGTCGCGCCCGCGCGCCGATATGATCCCGGCCGTGACCGAGCCGCCGAGGCCGAACGGATTGCCTGCCGCCAGGATCCAGTCCCCGACCTCGGCCGTCCGGCTGTCGCCCCAGGCAACGTAGGGCAGGGGGGTCGGGCTGCTGACCCGGATCACCGCGATGTCCGTAAGGTCGTCCGACCCGATCAGCCGCGCCGGCAGCTCCGTCCCGTCCGACAGCGCCACGACGATGCGGTCGGCCCGGCCGACGACGTGGTTGTTGGTCACGATCAGGCCAGTCGGGTCGACGATGAAGCCCGATCCCGCGCCCAGCACCTGTTCCCGCCGGCCACGGAAACGCTCGCGGAACTGCTTCTCGAAAGGAGTGCCGCGCAGCTCCGGCGGCACCGCGGCGGTATCGGCAGCGCCACGGCCCTCGGTTACCGAGATGTTGACCACCGCCGGAACGACGCGCTTTACGAGCGGCGCGAAGCTGAAGGGAGCGAACCCGGAGGCGCGCAACGATCCCGCAGCAGGCTGCGCGGTGGCAGGAAAGTTGCTGCAGCCGGGCAGCATGAGCGCCATCGCGGTCAAGGCGGCGCGAAAGCGGGGTTCCATTGGTCCAAGCTCCTGTATGTAGCGGTCGTGTTAACGTGGGATGTATTGACCGATTACAAAAGCGTATGACAATGGTTATAAAGGATGATCTTCTTACCGGAACCGCCCGCGCACCTCGGTTTCAGGCGAACGACCTGTCTCATCTCACACTCTCAACCGCAATAGTTCTCGCGATGCGGCCGGCTTGCCTCAACCAATACCGGGGTGTTCCGGCCAGTCGTGCCGCGGATATCGCCCACGCATGTCCTTACGCGCGTCGGCCCATGCCCCACGCCAGAAACTCGCCAGGTCGCCAGTGATCGCGATCGGCCGGCCGGCTGGCGACAGCAGCGCCAATTGCAGCGGGACCCGCCCGCCCGCCAGGCTCGGCGTCGCCTCGAGGCCATAGAACGCCTGGGCACGCGCGCTCGCCAGCGGGACCGGCTGCGCATAGTCCACCGCCGCCCGTCCGCCCGGCAGCGCCAGATGCGTCGGCAGCTCCCGGTCGAGCCGCGCCGCGCATTGCCAGCCCAGCACCCCGCGCAGCAGGCCGTGCAGGTCGAGCGACGCGACATCAATCAGCCGCGACAATCCCACAAGATGCGGCGCGAGCCACTGCGCGGCACTGGCCGATAGCGCAGCGTCGGACAGGTCGGGCGTGTGCCGATCAATTTCCCGCAACCGTGCGGCGCGGGCCTGCAGTTGCCGGGCGGCGTCGGTCCAAGGCAGCGCCTCCAGGCGGCGTCCGGCCGCCTCGGCCAGCGTGGCGGCGGTCGACTCCGGATCGGCCGCGACGGTGCGGTCCTCCAGCACCAGCGTCCCGAGCCGGCGGCGGCGGCGGGAGAACACCGTGCCCGAAACGGAGTCGAAGCCGCTCTCGACCGTCTCCGTCACCTGCGCCTCCACGCTCGGCGGCAGGTCGGCCGGATCGATCGGCGCCGCCAGGCGGATGCGGGCGGACGCCTTCAGGTCCAGGCTGGCGACGACCAGCAGCTGCGCGTCGGCCAGGGAGTCGGTGCGCGGCAGCCGTGCGCCGCCGCCGCCCGAGAGCCGGAACGAGCCCGGCTCGCCCCGGCGCTGCGCGATGCGGTCCGGAAAGGCGACCGCCAGCAGCGGGCCCGGGTCGCCAGCCGCCGGACCCGCGACGCGCAGGCGCCGGCGGTAGGCCGCCGATTGCTGGCGGATGCGGCCCAGGGCGCCGCGGTCAGCATCCCCACCGCCAGCATTGCCGGCCAGGGCATCGAGCCGCAGCTGCAGGTCGGCCGGCGGGTCGCGGCCGCGCAGGGGATCGCGCTCCTCCAGCAATGCGGCGAGATCGGCGGCCAGGGCCGCGTGGTTGGGGCCCTCCGCCGCGAGCATCATCGCCGCAAGCCGGGGATGCGCGCCCAACTCGGCCATCCTGCGCCCCTGCGGCGTAATTCGTCCCGTCGCGTCGACCGCGCCCAGCCCCGTCAGCAGCGCCCCGGCGGCGGCCAGCGCCCCGGCGGGCGGCGGGTCGGGAAACCGCAAGTCCGCCGGCGCCGTGCCCCAGGCGGCGCAATCGAGCGCCAGACCCGACAGCTCGGCCTCCAGGATGGCGGGCCGGTCATACGGCGGCAGCCCGCGGTGCAGCGCCGTCGTCCACAGCCGGATCGCCACCCCCGGCGCCTCGCGCCCCGCACGGCCGGCGCGCTGATCGGCGGCGGCACGGCTGACCCGCAGCGTGGCGAGCCGGGTGAGGCCGGTCGCCGGGTCGAGCCGCGGCGAGCGCCGCCAGCCGCCGTCGACCACAACCCGCACGCCGGGCACCGTCAGCGAGGTTTCGGCGATGCTGGTCGCCAGCACGACGCGGCGGCCCTCGGCGGGGCGCAGCGCCAGGTCCTGCTGCGCCGGCGGCAAGTCGCCATGCAGCGGCAGCACCAGAGCGCCGCAACCGGCAAGCGCCGACTCGGCCCGGCGGATCTCGCCCATCCCAGGCAGGAACGCCAGGATGTCGCCCTCGTGATCCAGCAGCGCCGTGCGCACGGCACGGGCCATCGCTTCCGGCAGGTCGCGCGGATCGGCCACGTCCCGGCCCAGGTGGCGCACCTTCACCGGGAACATGCGCCCGGCGCTCTCGATCACCGGGCCGTCCAGCAATGCGGACAGCCGCGCGCCGTCGAGCGTCGCGGACATGGCCAGCAGGCGCAGCTCCGGCCGCAGCATGCGCTGCAGGTCGAGGCACAGCGCCATCGCGAGGTCGGCCTCCAGCGCGCGCTCGTGCACCTCGTCCAGCAGCACCGCGGCGACGCCGTCGAGCGTGGGGTCGCCCAGCAGACGGCGGACCAGCAGGCCCTCGGTGATGACCTCGACCCGGGTGGCGGCCGAAGTGGCCCCGTCGAGCCGGGTGCGATAGCCGATGGTCTGGCCCACGGGCTCGTTGATCAGCGCGGCCATGCGGGTGGCGGCGGCGCGAGCGGCGAGGCGGCGGGGCTCCAGCACCAGGACGCGGCCATCCCCGCGCCAGGCGGCATCCAGCAGCGCTAAGGGCACGATCGTGGTCTTGCCGGCGCCGGGCGGAGCGACCAGCACAGCGTTGGAGCTGCGTTCGAGTGCCTCGAGCAGGGCCGGCAGCGCCTCGGTGACCGGGAGGACGGGGAGCATGGGCGTGACCTTAATGGCGGGGCGGCCACGCTCTTTATTATAGGCCCGGCGGAATGGCGAATGCCGGCGGGTCCGGCGCGGTACCCGCATGCCGGCGAGACGGGCTTTGGACCCGTCGGCGCCGCCTTAAAATTGCCACGTCTGGTGCTTATGTCATGGGTTGTTGGGGCCTAAAGCCTCGTCCCGAACTTCAGGTGTAACAATGACCCGCACCGGTCGCATCCTTGCAACTCTCCCTGTCTTAGCCGCAATGGCGCTCGCGCCTGTGGCAGCGAATGCCCAGTATTACGGTGGCCATGGCGGCTATCACGGCGGATACGGCGGGTATCGCGGCGGTTATGGCTATGGCCATCGTGGCTTCGGCGTCGGCCCGTTCGTCGGCGGCGCCCTGCTCGGCTTGGGCGTCGGCGCAATCGTTGCTGGCCCGCGCTACTACGCCCCGCCGCCGGTCGTATACGCTCCGCCGCCCGTGGTTTATGCAGCGCCTCCGGCCTATTACGCGCCGCCGTACTACGCGCCCGGCTATTACCCACGCTATTAGGCCCGCTTTGCTGATCGGACCGGCCGGGCCTCGCAGCCCGGCCGCGCTCGCTAAGCGATGCGGACCCGGACGTTGCCGACGCCTTCGACCATGCCCTCCAGCACGTCGCCGCGCCGCACCGCAGCCACCCCCTCCGGCGTTCCGGTGAAGATCAAATCCCCTGCCTCGAGCCGCACCGATTTCGACAAGTAGGCTATCGTCTCCGGGATGCTCCAGATCAGCTTTGACACATCGCTCGACTGACGCGTCTCGCCGTTAACCTTCAATTCGATGCGGCCAGGCTTGACGCCGGCGGCCGGAACGATTTCGCCGATCGGCGCCGAGTGGTCGAACCCCTTCGCCATATCCCAGGGGCGTCCGGCCTTTTTTGCCTCGGCCTGCAGGTCGCGCCGGGTCATGTCCAGCCCAGCTGCGTAGCCCCACACATGCGCCATCGCGTCGGCCTCGCCGATATCTGCGCCGCCGGATCCAAGCGCCACCACCAGCTCCATCTCATGGTGCAGATCCCGGCACATGCTGGGATACGGCATGTCGGCGCCGCCGGTCACCAGCGCGTCGGCCGGCTTGGTGAAGAAGAACGGCAGCTCGCGATCCGGGTCGTGCCCCATCTCGCGCGCGTGCTCGGCATAGTTGCGGCCGACGCAGTAGATGCGGCGAACCGGGAAACTGCCGCCGCCTTTGACGGGCACCTCTGCCTGGGCAGGCGGTGCGATGACGTAACTCGGCATGGATGGCCTCCGTGATTTGTGTGCCGAACCCTACTCGCCTGCATCGCCGGTAAAAAGGTATCGCTAATCGCAGCCGTGTCGGGTATCGGCGTGCAAAAGGTCCGGGAACGTCGATGGTCGTCACAGGTTCGAAGTCGCTTTATATCCAAGTGCTGGTCGCCGTCGCCGCGGGCGTGGCGCTGGGCCATTTCTACCCCGACATCGCCGTCCAGATGCAGCCATTGGGCGACGCCTTCGTCCGGCTGGTGCGTATGGTCATCGCGCCGATCGTCTTCATCACCGTCGTCGTCGGCATCGCCAAGCTGACCAACGTCGCGGGCGTCGGCCGCATCGGCTTGAAAGCCATCATCTATTTCGAGGTGCTGACGACCGTCGCCATGGTGGTCGGCCTGATCGTCGGCCACCTGTTCCAGCCCGGCCTCGGGGTGAACGCCGACCCGAAGACACTCAGCGCCGGCGCGGTCGCCCGCTTCATCGACCCCAAGGCCGCCCCGAGCACCACCGAGTTCCTGATGGCGATCATCCCGGACCAAATCGTCAACGCCTTCGCCAAGGGCGATATCCTCCCGGTGCTGTTCTTCGCCGTGCTGTTCGGCGTGGCGCTCGCCAAGGTCGGGGAGCGCGCGTCCGGACTGGTCGCGCTGCTGGACCAGGCCGGGGCGGCGTTCTTCGGCATCGTCTCGATCATCATGCGCGTGGCCCCGCTCGGCGCATTCGGCGCCATGGCGTTCGCGATCGGCCGCTACGGCATCGGCACGCTCAGCAACCTGCTCTACCTCATGCTGGCGTTCTACGCGACCTGCGTCGTCTTCGTCTTCGTGGTGCTGATGTCGGTCATGCTCTATTGCCGCCTCAGCCTGTTCCAGCTGATGCGCTACCTGAAAGAGGAGTTCTTCATCGTCCTCGGCACGTCGTCCTCGGAGGCGGCGCTGCCGACATTGATGGAAAAGCTCGAGAACCTCGGCTGCTCGCGGCCCCTGGTCGGCCTGGTCGTGCCGCTCGGCTATGCCTTCAACCTCGACGGCACCAGCATCTACTTCACCATGGCCATCGCCT
>CAXTJW010000140.1:0-8571 GCA_964244305.1 uncultured Acetobacteraceae bacterium | reverse complement strand
GAGCACCAGACTACGAATCTGGGGGTTGGAAGTTCGAGTCTTTCCGGGCGCGCCATTCATCATCATGCAAGCGGTTCAAGGCGGCGCAGCCGCGTAAGGCGCTGCTATAATGCCATGTCAGCGGATTATCTCGACCATCTTAAAAATTCCCCTTGCATCCGCGCGGAGAATGGTTAGTTTGTGCAGTGCAGCATGGCTCTGTCATGCTGCGGACGTTTCCTCCCTAAACTTGGCGGCATCTTCGGGTGCCGCCTTTTTTTTCGCTGGCGCTACGTGAGCGCAATGAGGATCAGCACGATCCCCAGCAAGGAAACGAGGTATGCCACGGTGCGCGCGACGGGGATCCCGGCGGCATACAACGGCACATACACCAGGCGCGCCCAGAAATAGAGCTGCGCGCCAAGGACCGTCAGCCCGCTATGCCGCCCGGCGACGTGCGCAATCAGCACGGCGGCGGCAAAGAGCGG
This sequence comes from uncultured Acetobacteraceae bacterium, assembly GCA_964244305.1. Taxonomy (GTDB): domain Bacteria; phylum Pseudomonadota; class Alphaproteobacteria; order Acetobacterales; family Acetobacteraceae; genus CAHJXG01. The sequence continues at coordinate 8,104 of CAXTJW010000140.1, read as the reverse complement.
AAAAGTCTGCATGAAATTGGCAAAGGCGCGCTCCACCCTGGCGCCAACGCCGGTGAGCGGCTTCTTCTCGTCGCGCGGGCTGAGGCCGTAGGCCATGCCGTGCTGCAATGTCGTGAATTGCCCCGTGGCCAAGGCGTGCACCAGACCGAGCACGATGGACCAGGCGAGTAGCGCGAGTTCAGTAGTCATAGCGTTCCTTCCTTGTTCAGGGCGGAAACGCCGGGCGAGTGAACCGGGTTTGTGGGAACAACAATGAATTGCACGAATGACGTGTATGCCTGGTTGCGCGCTGGTCGCGACAGTCGCCCCGGCTCGGCCGTGAAAGTGGCCTACGCAGCCACCCGCAAACCCGATTGACGGCCCTGGCCGTGCGCATAGGCGGTGATAGGGCCGTCGTAGGTGACGAATTCGCAAGCCAACTCGATCGCGGTAGCGACCAAGAACCTGTCGGCACGGTCGCGACGCTCGAAGTGCTGCAAGCCGTATGCCCGCGAGGCGGCCCGGCAGGTGAGCGGAACCACCTCGACCCCAGGACGCCCCACAAAGCGTTCCATCCACGCTTCAGGCGGACGATCCAGGCTGATCCGACCGGTGTCGGCGAGCAGCGCAATCTCCCAAGCGGCAACCGCGCTGACCAGGACGGAGCCGTAGGAGAGCCAGCGCTGGTCGATCATGGTCCGGGTCGCCTCCCTCAGCTTCGGGTCGCCGTTGTCGAGCCACAACACGATATGCGTGTCGAGCAGGAGTGCGTCCATCATGGGACTGGGCCGACCTCGGCATCCATCAGGTCATCAAGGATCGGGGCCGTCAGGTCCACGCCGTCGCGCACGACCACGGAGCCGCGGTTCGCGCCAAAGAGCAATCCGCTCCTGGCGTCCCGCTCATCGAGGTTGCGAAGCGCCAGCGCGATGACCTCGGTCTCGGTGTCGCGGCTCGCCCTTGAGCATGATGGCGAGAACGATGCCACGCGCCTGCTGCTCCAGCATGGTGTCGCCGTCCTTCCGTGACTGCCCATCAGGCCGCTTGTCTTCGCCGGGTTTCCGTGGCCAGCCGCAGCCTTACGGGCGACACCGACGCAGGCCGTCCGCCGCGTGCCGCCGTCGTGGTCTCGATGGCTGTTGCCCGCAGCAGAACGGACTGGTGCCCGACCGTGATGGTGACGTCGTTCCGGGAACCGTCATATGGACGGCAGCCCGAGGTGTCGGGCCGGCACCCCTCCCTGGCCCGGGCCAGGAAGATGGCCGACAGCAGCCGAAGGCGCCGTCGCGAGCATGCTGTGCGGTCAGGTAGCGGCTTATGCAGCCCACTACCTGGTCTGTGCGGCATGCGGGGCGGTGCAGCCGCGGAAGGACCGGCGCACGCGTCGGCTGCAAACCCGGTTCGGCACGGCCAGAGCCGAGGCGCCGCGGTTCAAAGTGTGTGGTTGTCGCCCGCCCGTGCGCCTGGCGGGGGTGACGGTCTTGCCTTGATTGCACGCGGACCGTTTGCGTAAATGGCTGAGCATGGCCAACGCATTCATCGACAAGCTCTGTGGGCACGCAGCGCTGTCATCAGAAGACGTAAACCTACTCGAGGCGGCTTGCGGCATCCCGCAAAGCTTTCCACCGCGCCACGACCTCATTCGGGAAGGGGACAAGCCGGGTCCGGTGTTCGTCATTCTCGAGGGCTGGGCTTGCCGCTACAAATTGCTTCCCGAGGGCACCCGCCAAATTACTGCCTTCCTGATGCCGGGTGACTGCTGCGACCTTCATGCTTCGGTGCTGGACCAGATGGAGCACTCGATCGCGACTTTGACGACAGCGCGGGTTGCCATGATTCCGCGAAAGCGCATGGAGGAGCTGATCGAGACCCGCCCGGCAATCACGCGTGCGTTCTGGTGGACGCAGCTCGTGGATGAGGACACCCTCCGCGCCTGGATCGTCAGTATGGGGCGGCGCGACAGCGTTCAACGTGTCGCGCACCTGATGTGCGAGCTTTATGTCCGCGCGCGCAACATTGGCTTGACGGACGGCATGCGGTTCGAGCTGCCCTTGACCCAGACCGTGCTTGGTGACGCTCTCGGTCTCACGCCTGTTCACGTCAACCGGGTGTTGCGGAAGCTTCGGGCCAGCGGCGTCATGGGCTTGAGCGCGGGAAGCCTGGTCATCGCCGATATTGCCAAGCTGGCACTCGTTGCAGGATTCGACGACAATTACCTGCACCGCCGCTTGGGACGACAAACTTGAAGGCAACAACGCACGATTTGGTCCACGCTTGATGTTGGACGACTTGCGATCGTGGAACCGTCTCTTTCGCGGCATACTGATGCAGGTTGTGGATGGACTTGCAGGGAGGCGTAGTATCAGCACACCGTCGGCATCCGGACCCAGGCGCCAACGGCAGAGAGACGCGCCGCGCTCCCGCCTGAAAACCTGCAGGCACCCTCATGTCCTCCATCGATCATAAGCCAATGGGCCTTGAGCCCGACGCCCACGGCCAAGCGGCGCTTTTGCTTACCGAAAGCTTGCTTCACATGCTTGTCGAGAACAAGGTCCTGACCAACAACCAAGCCATCGAGGTGGTGCGCATCGCCGCCGAGGTAAAGGTGGAAGTCGCTGTCGCCGCGGGCGAGTCAGACGGCAGGATGCGGGAATCACTCGAATTGCTCTCCAGGATGGAGAGCAGCTTCAAAGCTGATTGGAGCTGAGAGGACGCCACGTTTCCGCGGCGCGAAAAGCTTGAAATCGCCAATCATGCCCGGCCGTAATTCCCGCCCGATTGCATCACGAAAGCGAGATAACGGCGTATTCAGCGGTCCACCTTGATCGAGATCAGTCTCGTGGCTCCTGCGAAATGCTCTTACACGAGGATGTCCGGCCTTCGAGCTGGGACGGGATCAGGGTCCCATAAGCCCACAATCCTTCGTCAATATTGCGGGCAGCTTGCATGAACACGGAGCGGATTGTGACAGTCACCATGCCAGTTGTGCTCATCGCGTTTAAGAACGGATCGCCCGAGGCCTGCAAGAGGATCGTTGCCGTGCTCTCTCGAAGGCGGGAGCGTTTTCTTCAGACTGTTGGGTTTGTCCGACGTTGACGCGAGACCTTCCGAAGCCTGCGATCTATCAGGCAAGCCGGCAGGAAGTTTTGAACGACGCCGTGCTGGTCCCTGCTCTAACAGCAGCGCGGGCCAGGCATGGGAGCCGGGCAACGCCTGGCTCAGGCAGCCAATGGTGACGCGGTCGCGGCGGGCGTTTCGGCGACGTGCAATCCGCAGCCGCATAGTTTCGCAGCGAAGCTCAGGTCATGAGGGGTGCCCAGCCGTCATAAGACGCACGCCAGGCGACCGGCCCGTGTCCCGAGCACGTCCGTAGATGGTCAACTTCTTCATCACACGGCCGATCTTCGCGTCCGTCGTCGCCATCATCATGGTCCTGGCCGGCGCGGTCGGCTACGTGCTGCTGCCGGTCGCGCAGTTTCCCGAGATCGCGCCGCCGCAGGTGGTCGTCACCGCCTCCTATGGCGGCGCCAGCGCGCAGACCGTCGCCGAAACCGTGACCACTGTGCTCGAACAACAAATCAACGGCGTGCAAGGCATGGCATACATGTCGTCCGTCAGCGCCAACGACGGCACGTCGACGATCACCATCACCTTCAACGTCGGCTACGACATCGATATCGCGGCCGTCGACGTACAGAACCGGGTGTCCCAAGCCAGCTCGCAGTTGCCGGCGATCGTCAACCAGAGCGGCATCATCATCCAAAAGAAGCAGCCGAATTTCACCTTGCTGGTCAACCTCGTCTCGCCCGATGGTTCGGTCGACCCGGTGACGCTCAGCAACTACGCCTACCTGCAGCTTACGGACCCGATCAAGCGGCTGCCGGGCGCGAGCGACGTGACGATCTTCGGCGAAAAGCGCTATTCGATGCGCATCTGGCTCGACCCCGACCGCCTCGCCCGCTTGGGCGTGACCGCGGCCGACGTGCAGCAAGCCATTCAGGAACAGAACCTGCAAGTCGCGTCCGGCAAGCTCGGCCAGGCGCCATCGCCGCCAAACCAGGCGTTCGAGCTGCAGATCAACACGCCCGGCCGCCTGACGGACGTGAAGCAGTTCGAGGACATCATCGTGCGCGCCGGCGGCGGCAGCACCGCGATGGTGTGCATGCGCGACCTGGGCCGGGTGGAGCTGGGCGCGCTGTCCTACAATTCGAACGGCTACCTTGGCGATAAGCCAACCGTCATCATGGCGATTTATCAGTTGCCCGGCGCCAACGCACTCGACCTCGACAAGCAAGTCCGCGCCAAGATGGCCGAACTGTCGGCCCGGTTCCCGCCCGGAATCTCCTACGTGATCAAGTACGACACGACCATGTTCGTGTCGGAGTCGCTGCGCGAGGTGGTGATCACGCTGTGCGAGGCGATGGCGCTCGTGTTCATCGTCGTGTTCGTGTTTCTGCAGGGTTGGCGGACGACGCTGATCCCCGCGATCTCCATTCCCGTGTCGCTGATCGGCACGTTGGGCATCATGGATGTCGCCGGGTTCTCCATCAACACCGTCAGCCTGCTCGGGCTCGTGCTGGCAATCGGGCTCGTCGTCGACGATGCGATCGTCGTGGTCGAGAATGTCGAGCGCCAGCTCGAGGGCGGCAAGAGACCGCTCGAAGCGGCGAAGGCGGCGATGGCGGAGGTGACGGGGCCGATCGTGGCGACTACGGCGGTGCTGATGGCGGTGTTCGTGCCGATCGCGTTCCTGCCGGGCATCACCGGGCAGCTCTACCGGCAGTTCGCGCTCACGATCGCGATTTCGGTTGGGCTGTCCGCCTTCAACTCGCTCACGCTCAGCCCAGCGCTATGCGCGATCCTGCTGAAGCCGCCAACGGGCGAAAAGCCCCTGCTGTTCCGCAAATTCAACCAGGGTTTCGGCTGGCTGGCGGACCGCTTTTCCCGGTCGGTCCGCACCACGGCCCGGCTGTGGCCGCTGATGTTCCTGCTGCTTGCAGGCGCCGTCGGCACCACGTTCCTGATGTCCCGCGCCGTGCCGTCGTCATTCGTGCCGGTGGAGGACCAGGGCTATTTTTTCGTCGTCGTGCAGTTGCCGGACGGTGCGGCGCTGACACGGACCGAGGATGTCGTAAGACAGGTCCGGGCCATCCTGAAGGAGCAGCCGGAGGTCGACGACGTCGTCGCGATCACCGGGCTCAACTTCCTCACTAGCTCGCAGCAGTCCAACAGCGCGGCGGCGTTCGCGATCCTGAAGCCATGGGCCGAGCGGCCGGGCAAGGCGCATTCGGCGCAGGCTATCGTCGCCGCGCTACGGCCGCGGCTGATGGCCTTGCCCGGCGCGATCGCGCTCAGCTTCGACCCGCCGTCCATCCCCGGCCTGGGCACCACGGGCGGGTTCGAGTTCGAGGTCGAGGACCTTACCGGCAAGGGGCCGAGGGCGCTCGATGCCGCGACCCAGGCGTTGCTGGCGGCGGCGCGCACACAGCCGGAGCTGGATGCGAGGCAGCTGCTGACGACGTTCGGCACCTCGACGCCTGAACTAGAATTCGCGCTCGACCGCACGAAGGCGAAAGAGCTGGGGCTGAACCTCGCTGATGTGTTCACGACCATGCAAGTATATCTTGGATCGTTGTATGTGAACGATTTCAACTTGTTCGGCCGCACGTTCCACGTCACCGTGCAGGCGGAGGGCGACGCGCGGTCTAACCCGCTCGACTTCGCGCACATCTTCGCCCGGACCGCGTCCGGCGGCCTCGTGCCGCTCGACGCAGTGGGCAAGCTGCAGCCGTCGACCGGACCGGCGACGGTGCCGCACTACAACCTTTATGGCTCGGCGCAGATCAGCGGCAGCCCGGCCGCAGGCGCCAGTTCCAGCCAGGCGGTCGAGGCGATGCACCGCGCCGCCCGGGCGTTGCCGGAAGGGTTCGGCTTCGAATGGACGGGGGTCATTTACCAACAGCTCAAGGCCGGGTCGGTTGCGGTGTTGGTCTTCGGGCTGGCGTTCGTGTTCGTGTTCCTGTCGCTCGCCGCCCAGTATGAGAGCTGGGCGATGCCGTTCATGGTCCTGTTGTCGGTGCCGTTCGCGTTGTTCGGGGCCATCCTGGCCTTATGGCTGCGCGGCCTGGACCTGGACGTGTATGGCGAGATCGGTCTCGTGATGCTGATCGGGCTATCGGCCAAAAATGCCATCCTGATCGTCGAATTCGCCAAGCGGCTGCACGAGGAGGGCAAAGACATTCTGCACGCGGCGATGGATGCGGCCAAGCTGCGGCTGCGGCCGATCCTGATGACGGCGCTTGCCTTCATCATGGGCGTGGCGCCGCTGGCGATTGCGTCCGGAGCCGGGGCGGCCAGCCGGCAGTCGCTTGGGACGACGGTGCTTGGCGGCATGCTGGCCTCGACTGTGCTCGGGCTGGTGTTCACGCCGGTCTTCTACGTGTCCATCCAACGCCTGCGGGAGCGTCGTCGTCCGGAACCGGATCACAGCGCCGCCGCCGCGGCTCCAGCGGAGTAGCGCCATGCTCGACACGATAGAACCGGATGCCCAAGTGTTCGGCCCACCCGTCGCACCCGACCCGGTATCCAAGGCGCCACCTCATAGGCGAAACCACGGCTTGCTCTGGACTGCTTTGGCCGTGGTTGTCGTGGGAGGGTTGGGTGGCGGCGCGTGGCGGTATACGCATCGCGCGCACCCACAAGCGCAGGCGGAGCCACCGATGAAAGTGACCGTCATCACGGTCGTGCCGCGCACTGTGCCGATCTATCGCAGCTTTCCCGCGACGACCGAGGCGATACGGGCGGTGCCGATCCAGGCGCGCGTGACGGGCTATTTGGTCGAACAGGGCGCAGCAGACGGGACGGACGTCGCGTCAGGCGCCCTACTATACCGTGTCGACGCCAGCGACTATCAGGCGGCGGTTGCGCAAGCGGCGGGTCAGCGCGACCGCTCGACCGCGAGCCTGAGCTATTCGCAAGTCAGCAGGGGCCGCAATCAGGCCCTGGCGCGCGACGGCTGGGCATCTCGCGACACGTTTGACCAAGCCGACAGCACCAACCGGCAGAATGAGGCGGGCCTCGCCTCCGACACCGCGTCGTTGCGTGCGGCGGCGTTGAACCTGTCCCGGACGGAAATCCGGGCGCCGTTCTCCGGCCGGATCAGCAAAAGCCAGGTGTTCGAGGGCAGCCTGATCAGCGTCGCCGGCGCGACCCTTAATACGCTCGTCCAGCTCGATCCGATCTATGTCAGCTTCAACCCGGCCGAGTTGAACCTCGACGCCATCAACCGCGTGCAGGCCCAGGCGCCGATCGAGACCTCGGTCGCCGTGTCCGGCAGCGTCCCGAGCCACACCGGACCCGTTACATTCATCGACAACACGGTCGATCGGACAACCGGCACGATCCTGCTCCGTGCAACGATTGCCAACCCGGACAAAGCTCTTTTGCCGGGCCAATTCGTAACGGCCCGGCTGCATCTCGGCGATCATGCGGATGCGCTCGTAGTACCGGAGAGTGTCGTGGGCGCAAGTCAGGTCGGGCGCTTCCTTATGGTGGTGGGCCAGGACGGCAAGGTCGTGCAACGCATCGTCAGGCTCGGCGACAGTGATGGCGACATGGTTGTCGTGATCGATGGCCTGACGGCCGGAGACCGTGTGATCACCAGTCAACTGCAGAAGCTCAAACCCGGCGTGCCGGTAGAGCCGGATGACACTTCCCAGGCAGCAGCAGCGAAGTGATACCAGTGGCTTCGTGCTCAGTCACAAGCAGTCCAACAATGGAACAATGTATCATGTCCGACGAACAAACAGATTACGAGCATCATATTCGCGTCTGGGCTTACCATCTCTGGGAAAATGATGGCCGTCCCGATGGGAAAGACAAAGGGTATTGGGAGCGCGCGATGAGCCTAGTCGAATGTGATACGCCGCAGGTGATCCAGAGTGAAATAGTTTCATCGCTGGGCAGCGACTGGCGCCCAACGCGCAGGTTTGAGAATGCGACCGGCGAACCTGATGTCTCACGCTCCCGCTCTACGACCATTGCGACATTGTAAATGCTCTGGCGCATGGCGTTGATGGGATGGATGCCCGGGTAGCCTGCCCCTCGTGGGGTAGGTGTGTTCCTG
>CAXTJW010000139.1:0-8596 GCA_964244305.1 uncultured Acetobacteraceae bacterium | reverse complement strand
TGAGCAGGGCATTCCGGCAGTGCCATGGTCGCGGCAGGCTCTGGCGCGTGTCGCCGGCGCGAAATCCCTGAGCGGCCGCGACCATATCAAGGCCATGCTACGGCGGTTGGGATTTAAGCTGCTCTGATCGGCGTGAGAACAGCGTTCTCATGCTGCGGGTGAAATACAATAACAAACCTCCAACACCGTCGAAATTCAACAATGCGTTTCGTTGACCGGGCTGGCCCGGCGTTTGATACTGCATGGCAGCAGGGAATCATAAATCATGACGCTGTTTATTGTTCCTGGCCTGCATGGGTCCGGGCCGCAGCATTGCGGCGCGCCATGGTCCGGTCGCGGACGGCAGCCTGCGACTGTCCCATGTCGGAGCCCGCAGGCAGGGCCTCTTCGTTACGTTGGAGTCAGTATGCCCACCTCCCGGCTGTTCCGTGTCCTCAGACGCACCGTGCTGCAGGCGGTCCCGACGGCCCTCGGCATCGTCATCCTGAACTTCTTTCTGCTGAGGCTCGCCCCCGGTGACGCTGCGGACGTCTTGGCGGGGGAGTCCGGGTCCGCGACCGAGGAGACGATGGCAATGATGCGCCATAGTTTCGGCCTCGATCTGCCGGTGCTGCACCAGCTCGCCGGGTATTTGTCGAACGTTGCGCATGGCAGCCTGGGCTTTTCGCCGCTCTATAACATGCCGGTCGCGGCACTCATCGCGCAGCGCGTGCCGGGCACGCTGATCCTAATGGGCCTTGCGCTGGTGATCGCACTTCTGCTTGGGATCACGCTGGGCACGGTGATGGCGCTCAACGCCGGACGCTGGCCCGACCGGTTGATTTCCGTCGTATCGTTAGTGTTCTACTCCGTGCCCGGCTTCTGGGTCGGCCTGATGCTCATCGTCATGTTTTCAGTCATGCTCGGCTGGCTGCCCTCCGGCGGGTCGGAGACGATCGGCGCCGGGCTGACCGGCGTGGCGGCCGTGCGGGATAGCCTGCTACACATGGTGCTGCCCGCGACGTCGCTGGCGCTGTTTTACGTCGCCATCTACGCCCGGCTTACGCGCGCCAGCGTGCTCGAGATCACGTCCCAGGATTACGTGCGCACCGCAGCGGCAAAGGGGCTGCCTCCGTCTACCATTGCAGTGCGCCATGTGCTGCGCAACGCCCTTTTGCCCGTCACCACCGTGGCGGGCATGCATATCGGCGGGATCCTCGGGGGCGCCGTGGTGGTGGAGACGGTCTATAGCTGGCCAGGTCTCGGCCGCCTGACGTACGAGGCGGTAATGAAGCGGGACTTCAACGTGCTGTTGGGCGTGCTGCTGCTCTCGTCGCTGCTGGTGATCTTCGTCAACATGGCGGTCGACCTGCTGCAGCTCTGGCTCGACCCCCGCATCGAGGTGCGCCAATGAGCGTCTCGACGGGCACGGTGCTGGCCACGCCCCGCAATGCGGCCGCCATACGGCCCGGCCGGGGGCGCTGGGGGGTTGTCCGCGGTCCGGATGCGCTGGGAGCTTCCGTGGCCCCGTCGAAGGCCGCCGGGTCATACCGGGCCGTCCGCGTGTTCCTGCGCAACCCGGCTGGTGTCCTGGCATCGCTGTTCCTGCTGCTGGTCGCGGTGGTGTCGCTGGCGGCGCCGTGGATCTACCAAGACGACCCGCTGTCCATGGTCGCGCAGCCCTTCCTATGGCCCGGCCACAGCTGGGACTATCCGCTAGGGACGGACTCCCTGGGGCGTGATGTCGCGGCCGGGTTGGTTTGGGGCGGGCGCATTTCGCTGCTGGTGGGTTTTGCCGCCATGGGGCTTGGCGTCACGGTGGGCGTGATCGTCGGCGCCCTGGGCGGCTATTTCGGCGGCTGGGTCGACGATGCGCTGCAGCGCATGACCGACATCATCCAGACCATGCCGAGCTTCGTCCTGCTGGTCGTGCTGGTCGCCATCGTTCAGCCCTCCGTATCCAGCGTCACGGCCGGCATCGCCATCGTCACATGGCCGACCGTCGCCCGGCTGGTGCGCGCCGAGTTCCGCAGCCTGCGGGAGAAGGATTTCGTCATGGCCGCCCGGGCGCTGGGCTTTGGCCATGCGCGGATCATCCTGCGGGAGATCCTGCCCAACGCGCTGCCGCCGCTGATCGTGGCGGCCTCCGTGCTGGTGGCGTCCGCAATCCTGATGGAATCGGCGCTGTCCTTCCTGGGCCTGAGCGACCCCAATGTGGTGAGCTGGGGCAGCATGATCGGCTCCGGGCGGGAGGTGCTGCGCACGGCGTGGTACCTGACGGCCATCCCCGGCGTCGCCATCGTGCTCACCGTGCTGGCGCTCAACCTGATTGGCGACGCGTTGAGCGACGCGCTCAACCCTCATTCCGCGACTGGCGCATGACCGGCGTCGCGCCCTTGCTCGAGGTCGAGCGCCTCACGATCCGGTTCCCGCACAGCGAGCCGGTCCGGGATTTGAGTTTCCGGGTCCACCCTGGCGAGACGGTGGCGTTGGTGGGGGAGTCCGGTTCCGGCAAGTCGTTGACAGCGTTGGCGTTGATGGGGCTGCTGCCCCACGGCGCACGGGCAGGGGCCGACCGCCTGGCCTTTGCCGGCGCGGATTTGCGGGCGCTGGACGCGCGCGCCTGGCGCGGCGTGCGCGGGCGCCAGATGGCCATGGTGTTCCAGGAGCCCATGACCTCGCTCAACCCGGTGCTGACCATCGGCCGGCAGATCACCGAGGTCGTTCGCCACCACGCGGGTCTGTCCGCCCGCGCCGCCCGCACCCGGGCCATCGAGTTGCTCGATCTGGTCCGCATTGCCGACCCGCAGCGCCGGGTCGACGACTACCCGCACCGACTTTCCGGCGGGATGCGGCAGCGAGTGATGATCGCCATTGCCGTGGCATGCCGTCCCAAATTGCTGATCGCCGACGAGCCGACGACGGCGCTGGACGTGACGATCCAGGCCCAGGTGCTGGACCTGCTGGATCAACTGCGGCGGGACCTGTCGATGGGGTTGATCCTGATCACCCATGACCTGGGCGTGGTCGGACAATGGGCGGACCGCGTGGTCGTGATGTACGCCGGCGGCAAGGTGGAGGAGGCGCAGTCCGATGCGCTGTTCGGCGGCCCGCTGCATCCCTACACGCGCGGCCTGCTCGCGGCCTCGCCGCGGATCGAGGACGCGCGGACCTACCATGATGGTCCGCTGCTCGAAATTCCGGGCAGCATCGCCTCGGCGGCTGGCGAGCCCGGCTGTGCGTTCGCGCCGCGCTGTTCCTTGGTCCGCCCGGCATGCCGCCTGACGCCGCCGCCGGTGATCGAGGCGGAGTCGGGCTGGCTGGTCGCCTGCCCCGTGACACTCGCGCCGACCCAGGAGGCCCCGCGTGTCGCTGCTGGCAGTTTCTGATCTCCACACCCATTTCCGAACCGCCCGCGGCGTGTTGCGGGCGGTGGACGGCGTGTCGTTCACCTTGGATCGCGGGGAGAGCGTCGGCCTGGTCGGCGAATCCGGGTGCGGCAAATCGACCTTGGGCAAGACCCTGCTGCGCCTGGTGGAACCGATCGCCGGAACGATCCGGTTCGACGGACAGGAGATCGCTGCGTTGCCGCAGCGCGCGGTGCGCCCGTTTCGCCGCCGCATGCAGATGATCTTCCAGGACCCGTTCGGTTCGCTCAACCCGCGCCACTCGATCGGCCAGATCCTGTCCGCGCCGCTGATTGTCCACGGCCGCGGCGACCGGGGCGAGCGCCGGCGCCGTGTGGACGCGATCATCGACCGGGTCGGGCTGCCGGCGGCGGCGGTCGACCGCTACCCGCATGAGTTCTCCGGCGGGCAGCGTCAGCGCATTGGGATTGCCCGGGCGCTGATCCTGGATCCCGATCTAGTCGTTTGCGACGAGCCGGTCTCGGCGCTCGACCTGTCGATCCAGGCGCAGATCCTGAACCTGCTGGTCGCACTGAAACGCGATTTGAGTTTGTCTTATCTGTTCATCTCGCACGACTTGTCTGTCGTGCGATTCTTCGCGGACCGGGTCCTGGTGATGTATCTGGGCCGCGTCGTCGAGGCGGCGGATGGCCCCGATCTATGGCAGAACCCGTTGCACCCCTATACGCGCGCCTTGATCGAGGCGATCCCCGACCCGGCGCGCCGGAAGCACGCCGCGCCGCCGACTGGCGATCTGCCCAGTGCGGAGGACGTGCCGAGCGGCTGCCGATTCCATCCCCGATGCCCGATTGCGACCGCACGATGTGCGGTCGAGGAGCCGCAGCCCCGGGTGTTCTCATCCGGTCATAGCGTGGCGTGCCACCACGCGGGCGAGTTACAGTCGTAGGCTTGCCTGTTTGAGCAAGGGCATGATCCGCTCGGCGAAATAATCTAGATCGGCGGTGAAATCGTAGAAATTGATTTGCACTCCGTCGATGCCAATCGCTTTCAGCGCGGCCAATTGCTCCACGACCTGTTCCGGCGTGCCGATGATCTCGATGTTGCCGCCAAGGCCGAAGCCCTGCTTGTGGCGCGCGTCGGCACGGCCTTTCCAGGCATGCGCGTCCGAATCGTAGCCGCCACGGCCGAAGAACGCTTTGCCATCGGGCGGCGGCTTCTGTGCCACGATGGCGTCGGCGTAGGCATGGGCTTCACGCTCGGTATCGCGGGAGACGATCACCGGGTTGATGACCGTCTTGACCGCGCGGCCGTGCGCCTGGGCCTGCCGCTTGATGGCGGCGATATGCGCGGGCAGGGTTTCGAGCGCGCTGTCGATATGCGCGCCGCCTGGCGACGTGATGAACAGCAGATCCGAATGCCGCGTGGCGAAGTCGACCCCGGCCGGTGAGCCGGTTGCCGTCACCAGGACCGGGCGGCCGTAAAGCGGCTTCGGCGTGATGAAGGCGTTGCTGAGCCGCCAAGGGTTGAGCGTGCCGTCGTACGAGTAGTTCTCGTCGTCGCTCCACAGCCGGTGCAGCACGTTGAACAACTCGTCGGCCATGGCGTAGCGCTGGTCGTGCTCGATGCGCTGCCAGCCGAACATCTCATGCTCCACGGCACGGTGCCCGGTGACGATGTTGATGCCCCATCGCCCCTTGCTGATGTGGTCGAGCGTGGCGCCGATCTTGGCCAGATGCACCGGGTGCCAAGGGCCATACAGCACGTGGATGGTGGAGATTAGCAGGATGTTCTTGGTGATGGCCGCCATGGCGCCGAGCGCGGTGAAGGAATCCAGCGAGCCATCCCCGTCATAACCGCCCTTCGGCAGCCACTGGGTGCGGCTGAACGCCATCTCGAACCCCAGCGCGTCGGCCTTCTTCACCACCTCGGCATTGTAGTCGAAGGTCCAGCTGGATTGGGTGGGCAGGTTGGAGAAGCGGATGTCCTGCAGGTTGAGGAACAGGCCCAACAGCAGGGGTTGGCGCAATGCGCGCGAGAGCGGGCTGTCGGGAAAGTCGCCCTGGGTGCGGAGCATGACCTTGGGTTCTTGCTCAAGAGTGACGGACATCGCGGAGCTCCTGCTGTTGGACGGAGCCTAGCCCGTGGCGCAACAACGTCCAGTCTTGCGGTCGATAACGCGTGTAATAGAAATATGCCGGGCGTAGAGGAGGTCGTTTGCAGTAGTACATTTCATGCGCTGTATCTATTTTAGATAGCCGATCTACCAAGTTTTTCTGTCGCAATGGCGCCGCCGCCTTTAGGCTCTTGCCTCCCAGTTGGAGTTTGAGAATGCCATCGATATCGCGTCGCGCTACGGTTGCTGGACTCGCTTTCGGCTGGGCGGCATTTGACACCTCAACCCGCGCTGCGCCGGCGCAGCGTGGCGGGACATTGAACTTCCTGGTCGAACCGGAGCCGCCGGCGCTGTCCACCATCGCGAACACGGCGGGGCCTTCGACGAAGGTGAGCGGCAAGGTGCTGGAGGGGCTGCTGACCTACGGTTTCGATATGACGCCGCGGCCGCAGCTCGCGACGTCGTGGTCGGTGAGCGAGGATGGCCTGCGCTACTCCTTCAAACTGCGCGAGGGGGTGAAATGGCATGATGGCGTGGATTTCACCGCCGCGGACGTCGCGGCTTCGATCGTCCTGCTGAAGCAATACCACCCGCGCGGCCGGGGCACCTTCGCCAACGTCGTCGCGGTCGAAACGCCTGATCCACACAGCGCCATCATCGTTCTATCGAAGCCCGCGCCGTATCTGATCAACGCATTCGCCGCGGCTGAATCGTCGATCGTGCCGAAGCACCTCTATGACGGCACAGACCCAACGACCAACCGCTTCACGAACGCCCCCGTCGGCACGGGGCCGTTCATCTTCAAGGAATGGGTGCGGGGGAGCCACATCATCTATGAGCGGAACCCAAATTACTGGGATAGTCCAAAGCCCTATGTCGACCGTCTGGTTGTCAAATTCATCCCGGACGCCGCGGCGCGCACAGCGGCCTTTGAGTCGGGAGAGGTGGACCTCGGCGGCGAGAGCCCGGTGCCGCTATCCGAAGTCGAGCGGCTAAAGCAAGATAAACGCCTCGGGGTGGAGACGGCCGGGTATAACTACAGCCCATCGGTCACCCGCATCGAGTTCAACCTGGATAATACTTATCTGAAAGACCTGCGGGTCCGGCAGGCAATCGCCCATGCGATCGACCGCAAGGTGATCCTCAACACGGTCTGGTACGGCTACGGCGTCATTTCACCGACCCCGATCAGCCCGAGTTTGGCGGAGTATTTCAATCCATCGACACCGGGCTATGCCTATGATCCGCGGAAGGCGAACCAGCTATTGGACGAGGCCGGTTTCAAACGGGGCGCCGATGGCGTGCGGTTTCGCCTGGTGCATGACTTCCTGCCGTATGGCGACGGTTACCGCCGCACGGCCGACTATCTGCGTCAGGCGCTTTCGAAGGTCGGGATCGACATCACGATCCGCAGCCAGGATTTCGCGACGTATATCAAGCGCGTCTACACGGACCGAGATTTCGACTTCACCAACAATTCCATGGGCAATACCTTCGACCCGACAGTCGGCGTGCAACGGCTCTATTGGTCGAAGAACTTCAAGAAAGGCGTCCCCTTCTCGAACGGGGCGCATTACGCCAACCCGGAGGTCGATTCCCTTCTGGAAGCCGCGACCGTAGAGCTCGATCCCGTGAAGCGGATCGCCGAGTTCAAGCGGTTCCAAGACATCATCGCGCAGGATGTCCCCGATCTCACGCTGCTGACGCTGGAAAGCCTCACGATTTACAACACGAAGGTCCGGGATCACACGGTGGGCGCGGACGGGTTGAACGCCAACTTTGCCGATGTCTGGATCGCGCATTAGCGCGACCCTCAGTCATCCCCCGCAAGCGCCAGCGCAGCCTGTCGCTGGCCTGCCCGGGCGAGGCCGAAATGCTCCCGCAAGGTCCGCCCGGTGTATTCTTTGCGGAAGATGCCCCTACGCCGCAGGATCGGCACGACCTCGTCGACCAGGATCTCCAGGCCATCGGGAAACACATCCGGCATCAGATTGAACCCGTCGGCGGCGCCTGCATGCAGCCAAAGCTCCATGTCGTCGGCCAAGGCCTCCGGCGTGCCGACGAACATGCGATGCCCGGTGCCGCCGCCCAGTTCGCGTAGGACCTGCCGCACCGTGAGGCCGCGCCGCTTCGCCGTCTGCAGGGTTGCGGCGGCGAAGGTCTGCATGCCGTTCGGCGGCACCGGGATGTCGGTCGGGAACGCGTCGTCCAACCGCAGGCGCTTCGGATCGATCTGCAGCAGGCCAGCCAGGCGTCCGATTGCGTACTCCTTCGGCAGCAGGTCCCATAGTTCCTGCTCGCGCCGTTTCACCTCGGCCTCGGTCGAGCCGAGCAGCGTCGCGAGGCCGGGCAGGATGACGATCCCGCCGTCCCGCCCAAAACCCTGTGCCCGGGCGCGGATGTCGCGTGCGAAGGCGGCGCCATCCGCCTCGGTCTGCGCCACCGAGAAGATCGCCTCGGCGTGGCGCGCGGCCAGGTTGCGGCCATCATCGGACCCGCCGGCCTGGACGATGACGGGCCAACCCTGCGGCGACCGCGGGACATTTAGCGGACCACGGACCTTGAAATGCGGACCGGCGTGGTCGATCGGCCGGACCCGGGTGATGTCGATGAACTGGCCGCTCGCCTTGTCCGCGACCAGCGCATCTTCGTCCCAACTGGCCCAGAGGGCCTTGACGACGTCCGAGAACTCGGCCGCCCGCTCATACCGGTCGCGATGCGCCGTCACATCGTCGGCGCCGAAGTTCCGCGACGCGGACGGATCGGCGGTCGTCACCGCATTCCACCCGACCCGGCCGCCGCTCGCCAAATCGAGCGAGGCGAAACGGCGCGCCAGATTATACGGGTCGTTATAGGTGGTGGAAGCGGTAGCGATGAGCCCGATCCGCTCCGTCCCGGCCGCGACGGTCGCCAGCACGATTGTCGGTTCCAGGGCCTGGTAGGGGCGGTATTCCGGCCGGTCGGCGAAGCTCGGCGTGTCGGCGAGGAACACCGCGTCGAACGTCCCGCGTTCCGCGAGCTGCCCCAGGCGCACGTAATGCTGGACGTCGACAAACGCGGTGGGATCGCTGGACCCGCTGCGCCAGGCCGCGGGATGGAAGCCCGAGTTGAGGATGTTGACGTTCAGGTGCAGTTG
>CAXTJW010000138.1:0-8604 GCA_964244305.1 uncultured Acetobacteraceae bacterium | reverse complement strand
GCGTGCCGGAGATGCCGGGGATGAAGCCGATCGGCACGAACACCGACAGCAGCACGAGCGTGATGGCGATGATCGGCGCGGTGATCTGCGCCATCGCCTTCTTCGTCGCATCCTTGGGTGAAAGGTCCGGCTCCTCCTCCAGCACGCGCTCGACGTTCTCGACGACGACGATCGCGTCGTCCACCACGATGCCGATCGCCAACACAAGCGCCAATAACGACACGGTATTGGCCGAATAGCCCAGTGCCAGCAGCACCGCGAAGGTGCCCACCAGGCTGACCGGCACCGCGACGGTCGGGATGATGGTTGCGCGGATGTTGCCGAGGAACAGGAACACCACGACCACCACAAGGACGAATGCCTCGAGCAGGGTCTTCTTCACCTCGGAGATTGTGTCGGTGACGAAGGTCGAGCTGTCGTAGAACACCTGCGACTTGAAGCCCTCGGGGTAGCGCTTCGATAGGTCGTTCAGCGCGTCCTGCACCCGCCCGGCTGTCTTCACCGCGTTGGCGCCCGGCGCAAGATACACGCCGAGCGTCACGGCCGGGTTGCCGTTCAGCCGGCTCTCGCTGTCCTGCGTCGCGGCGCCGAGCTCGACCCGTGCCACGTCGCGCACCCGCAGCACGGAGCCGTCCGGGTTCGCGCGGACGAGGATCTGGCCGAACTCCTCGGCCGTCGTGAGCCGTCCCTTGGTCTGGAGGTTGATCTGGAACTGGGTGTCGTCGCTGGTCGGGCGCGCGCCGACCCGGCCCACCGGCGCCTGCACGTTCTGCTGCTGGATCGCCAGCACCACGTCGCTGGGCGCGAGGTTCAGGCTGATAAGCTGGTTGGTGTCGAACCAGATCCGCATCGAGTAGTCGAGCGCCCCGAACAACGAGGCAGACCCGACGCCGTTCACCCGGGACAAACGGTCGAGCACGTTGATCGTCACGTAGTTCGAGATGAACAGCGGGTCCTGCTTCGCGCCCTCGCTCGAGAACGCCAGGAACTCCAGGATGGCCGACGACCGCTTCTGCACGGTCACGCCGTTGCGCTGCACCTCCGGCGGCAGCCGCGACAGCGCCGCCTGCACCCGGTTGTTGACGTTGACCGTGTTGATGTCGGGGTTGGAGCCGAGCGCGAACGACACCGTGAGCCCATAGCTGCCGTCGTTGGCGGAGTTGGACTTCATATAGATCATCTGGTCGGCGCCGTTGACCTGCGCCTCCAGCGGCTGCGCCACCGTCGCCTCGACCACCGACGCCGATGCGCCCGGATAGCGTGTGGTGACCTGCACCTGCGGCGGTACGATGTCGGGAAACTGGCTGACGGGGATCACGGTCATCGCAATCGCGCCGGCGATCACCGTGATGATGGCGATGACGATCGCGAGCCTGGGCCGGTCGACGAATACGGCGGAGATCATGGCGCTAGATCCGCGGCGCTTGCGGAGGCATCGTGGGGCCGGGGCTGGCCGGGGCAGGATCGACTACGACGCCGGGCCGCACGCGTTGGACGCCATCCACCACCACAATCTCCCCTTCCTTCAGCCCGGCCGAGATCACCGCGGTATCCGGAGTGCTCTGGCCCAATTGGATCCGGCGTTGCTCTACCTTGTTGCCGTCGCCCACCACCCAGACGTAGTTGCCCTGCTGGTCCGACAGCACCCCCGTGCGCGGGATCGCGAGCTGCGTGACCGGCTCCACCCCCTCCAGCGTCACCGTCACGAATTGCCCGTCCGACAGCTCGCGGTCGCCGGGATCGCTGGCCTTCGATCCCTCCCGCACCGGATTGGGGATGCGCGCACGCAGCGTCAGCGTATCCGTGTTCACCGCGACCGACGGATCGACGTAGTCCAGCTTGCCAGCCTGGTTATACATCTTGCCATTGGGCAGCTTCAACTTGACCGTCACCGCGTTGAACCCGCCCTTGCTGGCGTAGCGGTCGCGCAGGTCGATCGCGGCGCGCACCGAGACCGGGAACAGCACATACATCGGATCCTGGCTCACGATCGTCGCCAGGGTGCCGGAGCTTGGGCCCACCACGTTGCCCTCGGTCACGGCCGTGCGGCCGATCTTGCCGTCGATCGGCGACTTGATCTCGGTGTAGTCGAGGTTGACCTGCGCGGCCCGCAACTGCGCCTGCGCGCCGATCAGCTGCGCCGCCTGGCTCCGCTGGGTGGCGCGGGCGTCGTCCACCAGGCTGCGCTGGCCCGCCGGGCCGTTCAGCAACGCCTCGGCCCGGCCGAGCACCAGGTTCCCGCCTGCCAGCACCGCATTGGCCGTTGCGACCGCGGCGGCCTGCTGCGCCACCGTCGCCTCGAACGGGGCGCGCTCGAGCCTGTACAGCAGGTCGCCGGTGTGGACCTCGCCACCCTCGTTGAAGTGGCGCTCCTCGATGAAGGCGGTTACGCGGGCGACCAGGTCCACGCGGTTGACGGCCTGGATGCGGCCCACGAACTCGCTGGTCTCGATGATCGGGCGCTTCTCCGCCTTGGAAACGCCGACGGCGGGCGGGCCGGCGGGGCCGGGCTGCGCCAGGGCGGGAGCGAGGGCGGGAGCGGCGAACAGGAGCGCCAGAGGCAGAGCGAGGCGGTAGAGCATCGTTGTCACTTTCGTGATTGGCATAGACATGGGTGGTCGCACATGGGCCAGCCAGCAGTGCAGCACAACCACGCGAGACTTGCACGCATGGCGCCATCGTCCCACCCTGGCCATATGGCGGGCCATTTGGTGGAGCAGGCAATGCAAGAGCGTGTCACAGTTTGCGAGGTGGGTCCACGCGACGGTTTGCAAATGGCGCACAGCCAAATGCTGACGGCGACGAAAATACGCTGGATCCAAGCGATCGCCAGCGCCGGGGTACCCGAGATCGAGGTCGGCAGCTTCGTGCCGCCGCGGCTGATCCCGCAGATGGCCGACACCGCCGAGGTCGTCGCCGCCACGCGGACGTTGCCTGCGATCATCGTCGCGCTGGTTCCTAACCTGAGGGGCGCGCAGGCCGCCGCCGCCGCCGGAGCCCAGCGCATCACCATCCCGGTGTCGGTGAGCGAGGGCCATAGCCGCGCCAACACCAACCGCGGCACCATGGAGCAGGTCGCCGAGGTCAGGCGCATCGTCGAGTGGGTCCGCGCCGAGGGAGCGCATTTGGAAATCGAGGGCGCCTGCAGCACGTCCTTCGGCTGCTCCATCGACGGCGTGATCGCCGAGGGCGCGGTGGTGGCCGTCGCGGCGGCGCTGGCCGAGGCCGGCGTGGACATGGTGGCGCTGGCTGACACCGTCGGCTACGCCCACCCGGCGCAGGTGCGCAGCGTGGTCCGCGCCGTGCGTTCGGCGATCGGCGGCAAGCTCGACGGGCTGCATTTGCACGACACCATGGGCCTGGGGCTCGCCAATGCGCTGGCCGGGCTCGACGAGGGCATACGCAGCTTCGACGCGGCGCTCGCCGGTCTCGGCGGCTGCCCGTTCGCGCCGGGCGCCAGCGGCAACATCGTGACCGAGGACCTGGTTTTCATGCTGGAGAGCATGGGGTTCGCGACCGGCATCGACCTGGAACGGCTGGTCGCCGCGCGGGCCATACTGCGCGAGGGTTTGCCGAATGAGGCCACCCATGGCGCCGTCGCCCGCGCCGGCATCCCGCGCACCTTCCGGGCCGCCGCTTGAAACAAGCGCCGCTCACTGGCCTGCGGGTCATCGAGTTCACCCACATGGTCATGGGCCCGGCCTGCGGGCTGGCGCTCGCGGACCTTGGCGCCGACGTGATCAAGGTCGAGCCTGCGGCGGAGGGCGGAAAGCCCAGCGGCGACAACACACGGCGGCTGCAGCACGCCGGCACCGGGTTCTTCGCGATGCTGAACCGCAACAAGCGCAGCCTGTCCGTGGACCTCAAATCCGCGGACGGCCTGGCGCTGGTCCGCCGCCTGTTGCTGCATGCTGACGTCCTGATCGAGAACTTCCGGCCTGGCGCGCTCGATGCGCTCGGCTTGTCCCATGACGCGCTGCGGGCGGAGAACCCACGGCTCATCTACTGCAGTTGCAAGGGATTCCTGCCGGGGCCGTATGCCCACCGCACGGCGCTGGACGAGGTGGTGCAGATGATGGGCGGGTTGGCCTACATGACGGGCCTGCCCGGCAAGCCGATGCGGGCGGGATCGTCGGTGAACGACATCATGGGCGGCACCTTCGCGGCCTTGGGCGTGCTGGCGGCGGTCGAGGAGCGGCACCGCACCGGGCTCGGCAAGCACGTGCAGGCCGGGCTGTTCGAGAACAACGTTTTGCTCGTGGCCCAGCACATGGCGCAGGCCGCGATCACCGGCACGGCGCCGCCGCCGATGGGCGTGCGCCGCCCGGCCTGGCCGATCTACGACATTTTCGACACCGCCGACGGCGGGCAGGTATTCGTCGGCGTGGTCACGGACACGCAATGGCAGCTGTTGTGCCGCGAGTTCGACCTGACCGAGCTCGCCCGCGACCCGGCGCTGCTGACCCAGGCGCAGCGCGTCGCCGCCCGCGAGCGCACGCTGCCGCTGGTGGCGGCGCGCTTCGGCGCCATGGCTGCGACGACGTTGATGGCGCGGTGCGAGGCGCTAGGCCTGCCATTCGCGCCGATCGCCAAACCGGCGGACCTGTTCGACGACCCGCACCTCAATGCGTCCGGCGGCCTGGTGCCCGTCACTCTCCCGGATGGCCGGTCGATCAAGCTGCCAGCCCTGCCGCTGGCTTTGGACGGCGAACGCCTGCCGCTCCGCCACGACCTGCCGGCGGTGGGGCAGCATAATGCGGAGATCATGGCCGAGATCGGCTGGACCGGACAGGTTTGAGCTGCGGTGGCATTGAACCCTTCGATCCGCTAAGCGCTGTTGCAGCAAAACCGGAGATTGACGATGGCGCGCGATGACATCCTGGAGCCGATACGAACCCGGGCCTATGCATTATGGGAGCAGGCGGGACGGCCGGACGGCGGTGACTTGGAGTTCTGGGAACGGGCCCGGAAAGAGATAGAGGAGGAGCAGGCAGCGGCGGAGAAGGCGGCTTCGCTGAACTCCGTGGCAAGGGACTGACGACGATGGCCGACACCCCGCCCGACCGCCTGGCGTCGCATCCAAAGAGCCCATTCTACGACGAAGCCCTGCTGGAGCGCGGCGTCGGGGTGCGGTTCAAGGGCGTGGAGAAGACGAACGTCGACGAGTACTGCGTAAGCGAGGGCTGGGTCCGGCTGACGGTCGGCAAGGCGGTGGACCGGACCGGTGCGCCGATGACGATGAAGCTGATGGGGCCGGTGGAGGTCTATTTCCGCGATGTGACGGCGGACGAGGGGTAAGGGTCACTCCGGCGCCAGCTCCACTCCCGAAAGCCGCCTGCACTCCGCAAGCAGCCGGTCCTGCCGGTCCGGATCCCGGGTCGCGCCGCTCGGCTTGCGGAGCTGTTTGTGGTAGAAATACTCGCCCGTGACCGTCGCCGCTGGGTCGTCGCTGACTGCGAGCCAGGCCTGGGTCCGATGCGCGGCGTCGAGGTCCCCCGTTGCGCGCGGGCCGCTCATCTTCGTCGCCACCCAGCCCGGCTCCAATGCATTGGACAGGGTGCCGGGCCAGCGGCGGGCGACGGCGAAGGCCAGCAGCACGTCGTGCAGCTTGGTGTCGGAGTAGGCCTGGTTGCCCCGCCACGGCCGATATTGCCAAATCAAGTCGTCGAGGCTCGCGTTGCCGCGCCGGTGCAGCTCGGAGCTGACGTAGACCAGCCGCCGTGGCCGCTGGATCAACGCGGTCAGGACGTAGGGCGCCATCGTGTTGACGGCGAAGACGTGCGACAGCCCGTCCTCGGTCTCAATGCGCCGCGGCTCGCGGTAGCCGACGCCGGCATTGTGGATCACTGCGTCGAACGGCCCCAGCGCGTTTACCTGGTCGGCCAGGCTGCGGGTTTGGGCGATGCTCGCGAGGTCGCCGAGGAGGACCGCCTCCGCGCCGGGCACGGCGGACATCGCCTCGCGTCCCCGTTGCCCGTTGCGCGCATGCAGGACGACGCCGTGGCCCTGTTCGACCAAAAGCTGAGCCGCCATCCGGCCCAGGCCGTCGGAGGAGCCGGTTATGAAGATGCGCGCCATGAAGCCCCGCGTTATCTAGCCGTGCCGTGCGCAGAAGGCCTCTGCCCCAAGCGCACGGAAATCCTGCATCGCCAGGCCGATGCGTTCGTGCGGCCAGTCCCACCAGGCGATGCGCTGCAGCTCGGCGATCACCGCGTCGGCAAACCGGTAACGCAGCACCCGGCCCGGATTGCCGACGACGACCGCGAACGGCGGCACATCCTTGGTCACGATCGTGCCAGCGCCCACCGCGGCCCCGTTGCCGACCGTCACCCCCGGCAGGACGATGGCGCCGTGACCGATCCAGACGTCGTGCCCCAGCGTCACCGTGCTGGAGCGGCGCCACTCGAACAACCCGGGATCGTCCGGACCCAAGCCGTATGCGCTGCTGCGATAGCCCACATGGCTCAGCATCACCCGGTCGAGCGGATGGTTGCCCGGGTTCAGCCGGGTATGCGCCGCGATCGAGCAGAACTTGCCGATGGCCGCATAGATGATGTCGCTGTCGTTCACGACATAGGAGTAGTCGCCGAAGCTGCTCTCGGCGACCTTGGTCCGCGCGCCGACTTCGCACCAGCGGCCGAACGTGGTGGCGCGGACCGAGGCGGTACGGTGGACGCTCGGCTCGTCGCCCAGGCCCTTGCCGGCCGAGGCCGGGTCGTTTCCCATCAGTTCAGGAACATCTTGCCCGGGTTCATGATCCCGCGCGGGTCCAGCGCCGTCTTGATCTGCCGCATCACCGCCAGAGTCTCGACGCCATGCTCCGCCTCCAGGAACTCGCGCTTGCCGATGCCAATGCCATGCTCCCCGCTGCACGATCCGCCCAGCGACATAGCGCGCGCCACGATGCGCTTATCCAGGTCCCAGGCCTTTGCCAGCCCATCCTCGCCCGGCGGCACCAGGATCACGGTATGGAAATTGCCGTCGCCGACATGGCCCACGATCGGCGCAACCAGGCCCGACGCCGCGATGTCCTGCTTCGCCCCGACGATCAGCTCCGTCAGCCGCGAGATCGGCACGATGGCGTCCGTCGCGAGCCCGCGGCGGCCCGGCGCCAGCGCCAGCACCGCCCAATACGCGTCGTGCCGCGCCTTCCACAGCCGGTTGCGCTCGGCCGCATCGGTCGCCCATTGGAAGCCGCTGGCGCCGAAACCCGCGGTGATCTCCTCCGCCAGGGCCGCCTGCTCCGCAACCGCCGTGGTCGTGCCGTGGAACTCCAGCAGCAACGTGGTGCGCGCGGTGTAGCCCACGAGCTTCGAGTAAGCGATGCAGGCGGCCATCTGCACGTCGTCCAGCAGCTCGATTCGCGCGATCGGGATGCCGGCCTGCAGGATGGCGATCACGCTGTCGACCGCGCCGGCCAGGTCGTCGTATTGGCAGATGGCGGCGCTCATTGCCTCCGGAATGCCGTGCAGGCGCAGCTGGATCTCGGTGATCACCCCGAGCGTCCCCTCCGACCCCAGCATGAGGTGGGTGAGGTCGTAGCCGGTGGCGGACTTGCGCACGCGCCCGCCGGTCTCGATCAGGCGGCCGTCGGGCAGGGCGACCTGCAGGCCCAGCACGTTCTCCCGGATGGTGCCGTAGCGGACGGCGGCGGTGCCCGATGCGCGGGTGGCGCACATGCCGCCGATGCTGCACTCGCTGCCGGGGTCGACGGGGAAGAACAGGCCCTGGTCGCGCAGGTGCTCGTTCAGTTGCTGCCGGGTGACGCCGGCCTCGATGCGGCAATCCATGTCTTCCGCGTTCACCTGCAGCACGCGGTTCATGCGCGACAGATCGAGGCTGATGCCGCCGCGGACCGGGGTCACGTGGCCCTCGAGGCTGGTGCCGGCGCCGAACGGCACGACGGGGACGCTGTGCTGGTAGCATAGGGCCAGCAGGCGCGCGGCCTCCTCGCTCCGCTCCACGAAGGCAACGGCGTCGGGCATGCTGCGGGGCTGGGTGTCCTCGCCATGGCTATGCTGCTCGCACAGAGCGGTGTTGGTGGTGATGCGGTCGCCGAGGAACTCACGGGCCTGGGCGATCACGGCGTCGACGGGGCGGGCCATTTCGATATCCTTCCTGCCATAGCCTAGCGCAACATGGCCAACCGAGTCACCCTGGCGCACGGCAGCGGACGAGGCACCCTCATGACCTTGACTATCGACCCGGCCCGGCTCTGGCAGGCCCATCTCGACATGGCCGCGATCGGCGGCACTCCGGACGGCGGCAGCAACCGCCCCGCTTTGTCGCCCGATGACGCAGCCGCCCACGCCTTGCTGCTGTCGTGGTGCGAACCCCTGCAGCTGCAGATGGAGCGTGACGGGATCGGCAACCTTTTCCTGCGCCGCGCGGGCCGGGAGCAGCGTCCCGCGGTCGCCTTCGGCAGCCATCTGGACACCGTGCCGACCGGCGGGCGGTTCGATGGCGTGTTCGGGGTGTTGGCGGGCTTGGAGGTCATGCGGACGCTGCACGATGCCGGCATGACGACCGCGGCGCCGCTCGAGCTGGTCGTCTGGACCAACGAGGAGGGCAGCCGCTTCCCGCCCGCCATGATGGGCAGCCGGG
>CAXTJW010000137.1:0-8820 GCA_964244305.1 uncultured Acetobacteraceae bacterium | reverse complement strand
AGCCCCGAGCCGAGCCTACTCACATTTGAGTCAAAGCAAATGGCGGTTGGTATAAGTGGAGACGGGGAGGGGGACCGATGCGCCTGTCGTTCGGAGAGGGCAGGGGACCCAGTTGGGCGATCGCACGAACCTCGCCAGGCTGCAGGCGATTGGGACTGCTCGGACGGCAGAAGGCACAAGCCGCTCTGCCGAGAATGTAGCACTCATCATTAAGAGACCGGCCATGGTTTCCTCGTGGCAAGCGGCCGCACACCCTGGCCCAACAGATCGAGACCCGTGCTGTTCAGAACGAGGTGGACCGGCCCGGAGCTGGGCTGCACATGCGGCTGGCCGCCTACGAAGGTGCGGCCTCGTCGGGTCAGGTTGGAACAGTCCGATCTACGACGCCGGCGACCACAATATAGCCGAGCTCGCTGCGTGCCGAGGTCACGCAGCGAGCTATTCGCCGACGTCCCCACAAGGTCCAGGCTCTTGTGGACGCCGACGTTGACCTCGCCCCGATCCTCGGCGCGCATCGCCGTTCCCGTCAGCCGTTGCCGAGCGCGTAGCCGGGCACGGGTTGGCCGGCGCCATGAAACCGCTTTTGCCGATGGCCCGGCTTGTTGCCTCTATTGCGTCGAACACCTCCGGCGCCCACTCCGGCACCTTGCGCCCCGCCCTTCCAGCCCCGAACGCCCATCTTGCCATTCAAACTAAACCAGGACCGCCACCATTACGTCCCGCGGCATAGCTGCAGGTATGCTGCCCTCGTCGTACGCCATCACGACTTTGATCTGTCAGGCAGATCGGCGGCCCGGGCACGGCCACCTTACGGCAGTGCCAGAGCCTGCAGGGCGGGGAAGGGCAGGGCGGCAAATCATGACGCGCCCCCCACGCGAAAGAGCGCAGCGGGATTAATGGTGTTCATCATCCTGATCTCCGCCTGCGTAAAGTCCGCGGCCTCCAGCAGCACCATGAACTCGCGCATGGCCTCCACCGGTGGCGGCAACAGGAACACCCCAGCGTCGCTCGAGACGATGGCGCGGTCGCCGGCGGCGCGGATGCGGGGCGCCAGGTCGCTGATGGTCTGGCCAGGCACGTGGTGCTTCTCCTGGTCCACATGGGTCAGCCCGACCTGGGTCGCGTGCGTCAGCAGGAAGAAGCAGAACTCGGCGTAGGCGCCCAGCGAGACGATCTCGCGGATTGCGTCGGCGTCGTAGCGGCCACAATGCGTGCGCACCCGGGTGACGCCCCGGCGCTTAGCCTCCTCGGCCAGGCGCACGGCCTCCGGGCCCGAGACGTGGCCGCAGTCGAACACGACGTCTTTGGCGGCGCACAGCTCCATGATCGCGGGCACCGGTTCCGGCACCGGACCGGTGGGCGGCAGGCCGTAGGTGGTTTCCAGGAAGGCCGGGCTGCGGCCCTCCCGCTTGGCGACGTGCGTGGTGTGGTGCGTCGGCAGGCTGATGAAACGGGCGCCGCTGCCGGGTCCATACCCGTAGCCGATGGCGCTCTGGGCGGCCTCGAGCGTCACGCCGCCGGCCGTTGGCTGCATAATCAGGCCGCCGAACACCTCGACGCCCAAGGCCCCGAGCTCCTCCATCGCCAACGCGGCAAAGCCCGAGCTGTTCTGGAAGTTGTCCATCAGCCCGATCGCCTTCATGCCGGCCGCGGCTGCCTGGCGGACAGAATCCAGCACGTTCACCGACCGCCCGTTCAAATGCGGGCATGAATGCACGTGGCAGTCGATCGCGCCGTCCAAGTAGTGCATGCCATAGGCGGCCATCGGGCGGACTCCGTTGGTGAGAAGGGGGGTCATGGGGCTGCGGAAGCGAGCACCAGGGGGCCGCGCGCGCTGACACTTTGTGCACGGCCGCGCCGCGCGAGCCGGCGCTCCAGCCACGCGGCGGCGCGGTTCAACGAGAAGCACAGCACAAAGTACAGCACCAGGATCGAGCCATAGCAGATGGCGGCCGAAAACCCTTTGGCGTTGAGCGTCTTGGCGGCATAGGTCAGCTCGATCACGCCGACCTGCGACGCAATCGCGGTGTTCTTGATCAGCCCGACCGAATACGTCATCGACGGCGGAATAATCAGCGGCCAGGCCTGGGGCAGCACGACCAGGCGCAGCGCAGCAAGCCCGCCCATGTTCATGGTCTCCGCCGCCTCCCACTGCGTGCGGTGGATGCTCTCGAGCCCGGCGCGCACGTTCTCGGCCGAAAAGGCCGCGGCCGAAAGGGCGACCGTGGTGGCCGCCACCGTGAACAGGCTAACGTCGGCGCCGGAGAGCTGGAAGGCGAAGAACACGCACATCAGCTTCACCAGGAAGGGGATGCGGCGGAACACTTCCACATAAAGCCCGGCCAGCCATCGCAGCGGCGCGAACCGCACGATCCGGCGTGTCCGCAGCACCGCAAGGATGAACCCGGCGCCGAACCCGATGCCACAGCCGACGACCGACAGGCCCAGCGTCATGAGGAACGCGCTGCCCAGGAACACCAAGTTGTAATAGCCGAAGAACCGCGGCGCCTCGGCGAACAACGTGGCCAGCATCACGCCATGCCCGGCCGCAGGCGGAAACCCCAGCGCCCGATGGCGAACAGGACGGCGCTCGCAACGAGCGTCAATGCCACATAATACAGCGCTGTGACCGAAAAAATCTCGAAGCTGCGGAAGGTGATCGCGTCGATGTTGTAGGCACGGCCCGTCAGTTCCTCGACGCCGAACAGGCTGGCGATCGAGGTCGTCATCGTCAGGGTGATGTACTCATTGGCCAGCGGCGGAAACAGCACGCGGACGATGTGCGGCAAGATCACGTAGCGGATCGTCTGCAGCCGGGTGAACCCCAGCGTCGCCGCGGCGTCCAGCTCCGTCCGCGGCACCGAACGGAACCCGGCGCGGTGGATTTCCGTAAGGTAGGCGCCGGCGTTGAGCGACATGCCGATGACGACGGCCTGAAACGACGACAACACGATCCCCGCGTCCGGCAGCGCGAAATACAGGAAGAAGATCTGCACCAGCAGCGGCGTGTTCAGGAAGAACAGCACATAGCCGCGGACGATCCAGCGGAGCGGGCCGCCCCGGTAGTGCAGCACCGACGCACAAATCAGCCCGATCGCCCAGCCGGCGGCGAACGTGATGGCCGCGATCTCCATCGCCAGCACGGCGCCCCCGGCCAGCAAGCCGAGATAAGGCGTGACCTGGCCGTAGTGCAGCGTGTAGCTCATGGGCCGCGTCCGGCCATCAGAAGTAGGGCGAGACCTGAATCTTGGTGTCCATCGGCCGTAGGAACCACTTCTCCCAGGTGCTCTCGACCGCACCGGAGCTGTGCAGGTCATACAGCGCCAGGTTGAGCCAGTCTTTCAGCGACGTGTTGCCCTTGGCGATCCCCAGCGAGTCATAGGTCACGCCGAACTCCGGCGTCGCGATGATCTTCCACTTCATCGCCGGGAACAGCTTGAACTGGAACGCCGCAGTGTCGATCCCATCGAACGAGGCGTCGCCGCGCCCCTGCGCCAGGGCCCGGTCGCGGTCGGTGTAGTTGTCGAGCAGCACCACCTTCGCCTTGGGCGCCACCTTCTGCAAATAGGGGATCGGCGTCGTGCCGCGTACTTGCACCAGCGTGATGGATTCGCTGTTCAGGTCCGCCAGGCTGGCGATCGGCTTGCCCTCCGTCGTGATGATCCCGTAGTTCTCGGTGTGCAGCGGCACGGTGAAGTCGATGACCTTCGCGCGGTCCGCCGTGCGGCTCATCGCGCCCATCACCATGTCGATCCGGTCGGCGGCAACGAAGGGGATGCGGTCGGGGGAGCCGACCGTGACCAGCACGAGCTTCACGCCCAGCTTTTCGGCGATCATCCGCGCGATTTCCGGTTCGAAACCGTCCATCTCGTTCTTATCGTTCAGGAATGCCCGCGGGGCGAGTTGCGGGTTGACCCCGACCCGGAGCTCCCCAGCCTTCAGCACGTCGTCGAGGCTACGGGACCAGGCCGGCTGGAACGCCAGCAGGGCCATGGCGAACGCAAGCACGCGGATCATCGCAAACTCCAAACTGTATACGATCAGCATACGGTGCCGCCATCGCCCGTCAACGCTTCAACGGACGCCCGTGTGCGAAAGCGCCGCACGCAGCCGGGCGTGCTCCGTGCCGTCCAACGCGACCAGCGGGGGCCGCACCGTTTCCGCCGGAATCCGCCCCAGCATGCGCAGGCAGGCCTTCAGCCGTGACGTCGCCCGCCCGCCGGGTGGCGCCCGGTAGATCGCTGCCGCCAGGGGATAGAGTTCGTCGTGCCGGTGGCGCGCCGCCTGCCAGTCGCCGGCTTGCGTCGCCTTCCACAGCGCCACCACCGCCTCCGGAACGACAGCGGCCAGGCTGACCTGGCTCCCTTCGCTGCCGATCAGCCAGCTCGTCATCAGGTGCTCGTCGCCGGACCCCAGTACGGCGACATCGGGCCGGATCGCCTTCACCGCCCGCCGGTTCGCCTCGTAGGCGGCAACTTCCCAACTCCCCTCCTTGACGCCGATCACGCGCCCATCCGCCGCAAGCTCTGCCAGCAGGCCCGGCGGATAGGGCATGCAGCCAGCGCCGACCGGGGCCTGGTAGAGCAGAATCGGCAGGCCGGTCGCGTCGGCGACATGCCGATGGTGCAGCAGCGCCGAGCCCTCGTCCTGGAACAGCCCCCAGCCGTTCGGCGGGAACACCAGCACGGCATCGGCTCCGGCGGCCTCCGCATCGGCCGCACGCCGGGCCGCTTCCAGGCTGCTCTCGGCGTTCACGCCGCTGGTGAGGAACACGCCGGGCCCGACCGCTGCCCGCACGACCTCGACCACCCGGCGCGTTTCCGCGCGCTCCAGCAGCCAGTTCTCGCCGGCATGGCCGTTGATCAGCAGGCCCTCGATGCCGGGCACGCCGGCAACAGCGGCCACGTGCGCGGCGAGCGACGCCTCGTCGATGCTGAAGTCGTCCCGCATCGGGCATACGGTCGCGGCGTGCACGCCCTTCAGGCGCGCCGCGCTCATGCCGCAGCCCCGATCAGCCGGTCGATCGGGAACAATGGCAGGTCCGGCTCCCGTCCCATGATCCGCTCGGCAAGCAGCCGGGCGATGTAGGGGCCGCTGGTGTATCCGGAATGCACGCTGCCGCACACATAGGCGCCGGGGACGCCGGGCACCGGGCCCGCAGCCGGCATCGCATCGGCCGTCTCCGCCTCCAGCCCGGCCCAGGCCCGCAGCATCCGCGTCCTGCGCAAAGCCGGGATCGCGTGGCAAGCGAGGCGTGCGTTGCCCACCAGGGCCTCGGGCACCAGCTCGGCGCCGCCGCGCACGCGGTCGCCCTTGCCCTGCCATCCGCCGCCGATCACCACCGACCCATGCGGATACTGTTTCAGCGACAGCAGCCCGCTCGCGATCCCGACCACCGTGCGCATTACGGGCCCGATCCGCTCGGTCACGCTCAATTGGTTCACGAGCACCTTGATCGGGACCCGCACCCCGAGCCACGCCAGCATCTCCTCGATCCATACCCCGCCCGCCAGCAGCACGCGCCGCGCCCGGATCGCGCCCCCCGCCTCGCCAGCGCCGTGCACGATGAAGCCGGCGCCTTCGCGCTCGACCCCGGTCACCACGCGCTGCTCCCGCAGTGAAACACCGGCCTCCACCAACGCTCGCCTGTAGGCCAAACCGGTCAAATGCGCGTTCGCGAACCCATCGACCCGGCAATGCCCGGCGAGCAGCACGCCGTCCGACAGCCCCGGCTCGATCGCCTTTGCCTGCTTGCCGGTCACGAGTTCGATCGGCGCCCCGGCCTCGCGCCGCTTGCCCGCCCGAAACGCCAGCAGCTCCGCTTCGCCCGGGGTAAAGGCCAGCGACAGACCGTCGCACACGACCACCCCCACGTCGTGCCCCAGCCAGCGCGGTGCCGAGGCCCACATCGCATGGGCCCGCAAGGCATAGGGAATAAGGCCGACCCGCGTCATCTGCATTGTCAGCGTTCCGGCATTCACCCCCGACGCTTCGCGGCACAGGCTGCCCCGCTCGGCCAGGATTGTCCGCATCCCGCCGCGCGCGCAGAACAGCGCCGCCGTCGCGCCATGCACGCCGCCGCCCACCACAGCCAGGTCATAGACGTCCGCCATCACAGCGGCGCCGGCTGCGGCACGGGGATGTCGCCGTAGTCGAAGTCGCCCAGCAGCGCATCCAGCGGCAGCGGCCGCAAGGGCGGTCGCACCGTCCACCGCCCGGCGGCGGCGCGGCTGCCGACGTGCCGGGCCAACAGCGCGCCGATGATGTCGGCGCAGATCCGGCCCTGGCATTGCCCCATGCCGCACCGGGTGAAATGCTTGATCTGGTTCATTTCGCGCGCCCCGTCGGCGATCGCCGCCTCGATGCTTGCACGGGTTGTTCCCTCGCACCGGCAGACGATCGTCTCTGCCGGGATCGCGTCCACGAAGCCCGGCCCCGGCTGCATCGGCCCGGCCGCCGCGTCCTCCCGCAACCCGTCGTCGTCCGGGGCCTGCCTCCCGGCATCCCGCGCGGCCGCCCGGCCAGCGACACGCCCCCCTGACATCGCGTGTTCCATGTCCGTAACGCCCGCGACGCCCCCTGCGGCATACAGGCCCGCGATCCCGGTCCGGCCCGCCGCGTCCAGCACGGGAAGCCATCCCCCGCGGGCCGGGTCGAACCGATGCGGCGCCCGCAGCAGCAACGTGATTTCCGTCCCCGGTATCAAGCCATAACCGACGCACAACCCATCCGCCTCAATCCAAAACCCATCGCCGACGGGCCGTCCCTCGGCGTCCACCGGGCCGATTTCCACCCGCTGCACGGCCCCATCCCCGACGGCCTGCCGCACGGCATGTCCGAACAGCATCCGCGACGGCGGTTGCGCAGGGGGCGTCATGCGATCCGCCGGGTCCGACAGCGTGGCGACCGCGACGACCTCCGCCCCACGCGAGCGCAACCCGTGCGCCGCCAGCGCCAGCAAGGGTCCGCACCCAGCGACGACGAACCGCTGGCCGGGCGTAATGGCCGATGCTGCGGCGATCGACAGCCCCATCACCCCCGGCAGTGTCCAGCCCGGGAACGGCACGACGCGCTCGATGCAGCCCGTCGCCGCGACTACGCGCTCTGCCTCGATCGTCACCCGCCCTGCCGGCCCGACCGCCTCGATTTGGAAGCCCGGCGCCACGGACCACACCACGTGGCCAGACAGGGTCCGGACACCGCCGGGCGCTGCGGCTCGGTCGGCCTCGTCCACCAACACGACGTCCAACCCGCAAGCCGCCGCCTCGGCCGCCGCCGCCGCCCCAGCCGGGCCCGCGCCGATAACCACCAGATCGGCCTTCAACGTGCCACCCAAATGCTTCCCATTCCCTTTACATGCCGCCGCATTTGTATACCGTCCATACACACTATTTTCGGGAACACCCGCCTCGCCATACCTGGACATCGCCGGCCTGCATGCCGCCTACGACGGCACGACCGTTCTCGACGGCGTCGACCTGCGCATGGACCGCGGCGAGATGCTCGGTCTCATCGGTCCCTCCGGCTCCGGCAAGAGCACCGTGCTGCGCGCGCTCGTCGGCCTGCTGCCGCCTTTCCGCGGCCGCATCACGCTCGACGGCGTCGCCATCGACTACGCCGACCCGGCCTCCATCCGCAGCGTGCGCGAGCGCGTCGCCATCGTCTTCCAGCAATTCAACCTGTTCCAGAACATGACCGCGCTGCAGAACGTCAGCGTCGCCCCGATCAAAGTGAAGCGACGCCCCCGCGCCGCAGCACTCGCCGACGCCGAGCGCCTGCTCGACAAGGTCGGCCTGGGCCATAAGCTCGCCGCCTACCCCGACGAGCTCTCCGGCGGTCAGCAGCAACGCGTCGCCATCGCCCGGGCGCTCGCGCTCAAGCCCGACATCCTGCTGCTCGACGAGGTCACCGCCTCACTGGACCCGGAGCTGGTCAGCGAGGTCCTGGACACCATCCGCAGCCTGTCGGCCGACGGCATGACCATGCTGATCGTCAGCCACGAGATGGGCTTCATCCGCCAGGCCGCGTCTCGCGTCGCCTTCCTCGCGGCCGGCCGGGTGGTGGAGGAAGGGCCGCCACAGCAGATTTTCGACCGTCCCCAGGAGGACCGCACCCGCGCCTTCGTCGAAAAGATCCTGCGTCACTGACAGCCAGCCCCTATCCCACCTGGTCGATCGCGAACCGATACAGGCTGCGGAGATGCGCCTGCACCGCCCGGCGCGCGGCCTTGGCGTCGCCCTGTTCCAGCCCATCGAGCATGGCCTGATGCTCCTCCGAATCCGGGCCCACCCGGTCTGCCCGGCGCGCAATCTCGAACAGCCGCGTGGTCACCCGCAGCGCCTCGATGGCCTGCGCCATCACCGGGTTGCCACAATGCCCGGAAAACAGCGTGTGCACCCGGTCGTCGGACCGCCAATGCATGTCGGTGTGGTAGTCCTTCGCCTGCATCAGCTCGATGATCTCGTGCCGGGCCAGGCTGAGCGCCGCCGCCGGCACGCGCCCCGCCGCCAGCGCCGCTGCCTCCCCCTCCAGCAGCTCGCGCACCTTCAGGCTCTGCAGGTATTCCGTCAGGTCGACGCTGCGCACCATGAACGAGCGGTTCGCGGACTTCGCCACCAGGCCCTCGCCCTCGAGCCGCTGCAATGCCTCCCGCAGTGGCGTGCGCGAAATACCGAGCATGTCTGCCAGCCTCGCCTCCACGATCACCTCGCCACCATGCAGCCGGCGCGATCGGATCATGTCTGTAATCGACGCATGTGCCAGGCCGGCCAGGTTGTAGCTGCCTGGGCGCTCTTCGGCTTCGGATGCTGTCTTCGCGCG
>CAXTJW010000136.1:0-8848 GCA_964244305.1 uncultured Acetobacteraceae bacterium | reverse complement strand
CAGCCTGATCTGCATCCACGGCCACGACATCCCGCAAGATTTCCCGGAGGACGCGCTACAGGACGCTGCCCGCGCCCGCGCCGTGCGGCTGGGCAAGCGCGAGGACCTGCGCGAAGTGCCGCTGGTGACCATCGACGGCGAGGATGCGCGCGACTTCGACGACGCGGTGTTCGCCGAGCCGGACGGCGACGGGTTCCGCCTGATCGTCGCCATTGCCGACGTCGCCCACTACGTCCGGCCGGGCTCGCCGTTGGACCGCGCCGCATGGACCCGCGGCAACAGCGTGTATTTCCCCGACCGCGTGGTGCCGATGCTGCCGGAGGCGCTGTCGAACGGCTGGTGCAGCCTGCGGCCGGACGAGGAGCGCGGCTGCCTGTTCACCGAAATGCGGATCGACGCGGCCGGGCGCAAGACGGCGCACCGCTTCGGCCGTGGCCTGATGCGCAGCGCCGCCCGCCTCACCTATACCCAAGTGCAGGAGGCGCATGACGCCGGCTCGGACCTTGGCCTGCCCGGCGTCATCGCGCCGCTGTTTGCCGCGTTCCGCGCCTTGCTGGGCGCACGCCAGGCCCGCGGCACGCTCGACCTCGACCTGCCGGAGCGCAAGGTGGTGCTCGAAGCGGGCAAGGTCGTCTCCGTGGCACCACGCCCGCGCCTCGACAGCCATAAGCTGATCGAGGAGTTCATGGTCCTTGCCAACGTCGCGGCGGCCGAGGAACTGGAGGGCCGACACCTTCCGTGCATGTATCGCATCCACGCGCCGCCGTCGGAGGAGAAGCTTGCGGCGCTGCGGGTGTTCCTGCACGGGCTCGGCATCAGCCTGGCGCCCGGCAACGACCTGCATCCGCGCGACCTAGACCGCGTGCTGCAGAAGGTCGCCGGCACCGAGCAGGCGCCGCTGGTGAACGAGGTGATCCTCCGCAGCCAGTCGCAGGCGGCCTACAGCCCCGACAACATCGGCCATTTCGGCCTCAGCCTGCCGCGCTACGGCCATTTCACCAGCCCGATCCGCCGCTATGCCGACCTGCTGGTGCACCGTGCGCTGGTCAGTGGCCTGAAGCTCGGGCTCGGCGGCCTGGCGCCGGACGAGGCGGCGCGCTTCCCCGAAACGGCCGAGCACATCAGCGCCACGGAACGCCGCGCCGCACTCGCGGAGCGCGAGGCGATCGACCGCTATCTCGCCGCCTACATGGCCGACAAGGTCGGCGCGGTGTTTGCCGCACGCATCTCGGGCGTCCAGCGTTTCGGCCTGTTCGTGACGCTCGCGGAGTCCGGCGCCAGCGGGCTGATCCCGATGTCGGCGCTGCCCGACGACTACTGGCTGTACGAGGAGGCCACCCAGTCGCTGTCCGGCCGCCGCACCCGCATGACCTACCACCTCGCCCAGGATGTCGAAGTGCGGCTGTCCGAGGCGAGCCCGGTCACCGGGGGGCTGCTATTCCAGATGGTCTCGCCTGCCCGGGCGGCCACTGCATCAGCATCCCCGGGACAAGCTGAGCGTCAAGGTGCCGGGCGGCAAGCTGCCGGCAAGGGACCCCGGTTCCGGCGCGGATGAGGCTGGCACTTGCATTCGTTCTGATGCTGCTGGCCGGCGGCGCCGGGGCGCAGCCGGGCACATCCATACGGCCCGATTTCGAGCCGAAGCGCTTCGAGGCCAAGCTTACCGCCGCCGTGC
The DNA here is from genome assembly GCA_964244305.1 of uncultured Acetobacteraceae bacterium. GTDB lineage: Bacteria > Pseudomonadota > Alphaproteobacteria > Acetobacterales > Acetobacteraceae > CAHJXG01. Next base: position 7,173 of record CAXTJW010000136.1, on the reverse strand, counting down.
TGACCGCCTCGTTCGAGTTCCTGGTCCCACGCACCCTCGAGCCGGCGTCCGTGCAGCAGTTTGCACTCTGGGGCCTGCGCGGCGTCACGACGCTGGACGCCGGCCTCACGATCGAGGAGCGCGGCGCTGTCCTCGACCTGCGCCGGGCCAACCGCAGCGTCTACCAGCGCGCCATCCCGCCCGCGTCCAGCGCCGAGGCTTGGGGCGACGTCGGGTCGGACCTGATGGCGGCGGCCTGGGACGCGTCGGACATCGTGCGGGACGCGGGAACCCAGGGGCTGCTCACCAATTTCTTCGACGAATTGTTCAACCACCTCGATCCCTACTCCCGCTATGTCCCGCCGGGCGCTGCCGACATCGACCGCGCCCGGCGCTCCGGCGAGGCCGGTGCCGGCCTGGTGATCGCGAAGGTCGGCGAGGCCTTCATCGTACAGACCGTCAACGCCGATGGGCCCGGCGCCGACGCCGGCATCGTCCAAGGCGACCGCGTCCTGGCCGTCGACGAGCAACCAACGCGCGGCGCGGACTTAGCGGCGGTGCTGGCGCAGATCGCCGGGACGGAGGGCACCGACGTCAGCATCAGCCTGCGCGGACGGAACGGCAAGACCCGCGTCGTCGCGGTCGAGCGCGCGGTAATCCCGCCCGAGACGGTATTCGCGCAACGGAGCGGCGACGCGTTGACGGTCCGCATCGCCGCATTCAGCCAGGACACCGATCTGCGCCTTGCACGGGAGCTCGAGCGCTTCGTGGGGGCGGGCATCATGATGCGGCGTCCGCGTGGCGTGGTGCTCGACCTGCGCGGCAATCGCGGCGGGCTGTTGCGGCAGGCGGTCGCGGCGACCGACCTGGTCCTGGACAGCGGGATCGTCGCGACCACGGCTGGGCGCAACCCGGGCTCGAACCACGAATGGCAGGCCGGCACGCGCGACGTGATCAATGGAGCGCCGGTGGTGGTGCTGGTCGACGGCCGCTCGGCGAGCTCCGCCGAGATCATGGCGGCAGCGCTTGCAGACCAGGGCCGCGCAGTCGTTGTCGGCAGCTCCACCCTCGGCAAGGGGCTGGTGCAGACCATTGCGACCTTGCCCGACGGCGGCGAGCTGTTCGTGACCTGGAGCCGCGTGCTGGCGCCGCTGGGCTGGCCGATCCAGGGCCTGGGCGTGCTGCCGCAGGTCTGCACCAGCCAGGGCCCGGACGCGACGATGCAGCAGCTCGTTAGCCTGGATCGCGGCAGGCAACGCATGGCGGAGGCATTGGCACAGCATCGCGCCGCCCGCGCGCCGCTGCCCAGCGCCGAGATCGTTGCCTTGCGCAAAGCCTGCCCCGCCGCGGCCGGCCGCGACATCGACCTGATCGCGGCGCGCTATCTGCTGGACCATCCGGCAGCCTACGCCACCGCACGCCTGCCGCAGGCGAAGCTCGGAGCTCGACCCTGAGCTGCGCAGGCGAGGCTTGACCGCGGGAGTGCGCATGAGCATGTTCCCGGCCTATGCCGCCCGGTCCGGGCGCATCTCGTTTTAGGGATCAGGCTGTGGCCAAGAATAACACCGTGCAGATCAAGCTCGTGTCGACCGCGGACACCGGGTATTTTTACGTGACGAAGAAGAACGCCCGCACGACGACCGGCAAGCTCGAGCTGAAGAAGTACGACCCGGTGGCGCGCAAGCACGTGCCGTTCAAGGAAGCCAAGATCAAGTAGCACTCGTTCAGATCGGCATCGGACTGATGTCGGGTTGCAGCGCCGCTTCGCCGGATGGCGCCGCGACCGCTGGATCATAGCCGGCCAAAGATTAATTAGGCACGAGCGCGCCGTTAACCCGCTGTAAAGCTTTGTCGTAGAAAATGCGATTAAGTGGGACAGAGTGAGACGGTTATGATCGTTGCGAACCATACTAACAGCCGGCCAAGACCGAAGCCGCCTATCGGCCTGTCGCTGGCCAGCGGCCTGGGCAATGCTGCCGACCGCCGCCGCATGGAGCGTGGCTTGCACGCTGCAACGGCTGCCGGCGCATTCGTATTGCACTATCAGCCCCGGCTTTCCCTGGCGACCGGGGCGATCGCGACCAACGAGGCGCTCATCCGCTGGCCAGACCGGAAGCGTGGCCTTATCCCGCCGGGCAGCTTCATTCCGCTCGCCGAGCAGAGTGACCTCATCAACCTTATCGGCGCCTGGGTCCTGCTCAGGGCATGCACCGAGGCAACCGGCTGGGGGCATCATCATGTGTCGGTGAACGTTTCGGCCCGGCAGTTGCAATCGGGCGTCCTGCCGCTCCAGTTGGCAATCGCGCTGGAGCAGTCCGGGCTGCCGCCCGAGCATCTGGAGCTGGAGCTGACGGAGTCGATGCTGGTCGACGGCAGCACCGATACACTGCTGGCGTTGTCGGCGATCCGGGATCTGGGTGTCGGCCTGGCGCTGGACGACTTCGGCACCGGTTTCGCCAGCCTGTCCATGCTGAAGCGCCTGCCGCTCACGGTCATGAAGCTGGACCGTTCCTTGGTGCGCGACCTGCCGTCCAATCGCGAGGACGCGGCCATCGTCCGCGCCGTGATCGGGACCGGCCACGCCATGCGCCTCGTGGTCGTGGCGGAGGGGATCGAAACCGAGGCCCAGCGCGCGTTCCTTTCGGGCATCGGCTGCGACGAGGGCCAGGGCTATTTGTTCAGCCACCCGCTCCCGGCCGATCAACTGCGCCAGAAGCTTGCTCTCAACCTATCCTGATCGCCTATACCGCTTGCGGCGCGGCGCAACCTACGCCAGCTTCGCCGTATGACCCTCAATGCTGCAATGCCTACGGCCGAGATCGAGACCACGATCCTCGCGCTGACCACCCAACGCGGCCCGGCCAAGTCCATTTGCCCCAGCGAGGTTGCCCGCGCGCTGCGCCCTGAGTGGCAGACGCTGCTGACCGAGGTGCGCCGGGTCGCATGCCGGCTGGCGGTGGCCGGGCGCATCGACATCCTCCGCAAAGGCAAGGTCGTCGAACCCGTCGAGGTGAAGGGCGTCATCCGTCTCAGGATGGCCCATCCGAACACCACGCAGCCGGGACCGGCGCTGGAGGCGGTTTGATGCAGTCCCTTGGGCCCGTTCTGGGCGACGCATGGCGGCTTGCCCTGCCGTATTTCCGCTCCGAGGAAAAATGGAGCGCGCGCCTCCTGCTCCTGTCCATCATCGCGCTGAACCTGTCGCTGGTCGGCGCGACGGTCGTGCTGAACTATTGGAACGGCGCGTTCTTCGACAGCTTGCAGAACAAGGACGGCGCCCTGTTCATCAAGCTCCTGTTTACCTATCGCAGCGGCGAGGCCGGGTTCATGCCGGGCTTCGTGCCGATCGTGCTGGTCTTCATCCCCATCTCGATCTACCGCACTTACCTCAACCAGTTGCTGCAGATTCGCTGGCGCCGCTGGATGACCGACCGGCTGCTGAGCGAGTGGCTGTCCGACCGTGCCTATTACACCATCGGCCTGACCGCCGATCCGACCGGCCTCGGCGCCGACAACCCGGACCAGCGCATCTCCGACGACCTTCGCCAATACGTCCAGAGTACGCTGTCGCTCGGCCTCAATCTGCTTTCCAACGTCGTCAGCCTGTTTAACTTTGCCTTGATCCTCTGGACGCTCTCCGGCTCCGTGACGCTGCTGGGCATCACCATTCCCGGCTACATGCTCTGGGCGGCGGTGCTTTATGCCCTGGTCGGCAGCGTGCTGACCCACTACGTCGGCCGGCCGCTCGCAATGCTGACCTTCTTGCAAGAAAAGGTGGAGGCGGATTTCCGCTTCTCCCTCGTGCGCCTGCGCGAAAACAGCGAGGGAATCGCGCTTTATGGCGGCGAGAACACCGAGAAGGCCGGGCTGCTCAGCCGCTTCGCCGCAGTGTTCATGAACTACCGGCTTATCATGAACAAGCAGAAGGCGCTGAATGCCCTCGCGGCCGGCTATGAGCAGGCGGCAAGCATTTTCCCCTTTGTCGTCGCTTCCCCGAGATACTTCTCCGGCGCGATCGCGCTCGGTGGGCTGACGCGCACCGCGGGGGCATTTGCCCGCGTGCAGAGTTCGCTGTCGTGGTTCATCGACGCGTATCAGGAATTAGCGGCGTGGCGCGCGACCGTCGCGCGCCTCGCGAGCTTCGAACGCGCGATCGTGGTGGCGCGCGGCTTGGCCGATCAGGGCGCACGCCTGCGCCTCGGCGAGCCCGGCGCCATCGCGGCGGACGACCTGCGCCTGACGATGCCGGACGGCACGCCGTTGCTCGGCAATTCCGGCGTGCTGTTCCCCCAGGGCCAGTCGACCGCGATCTCCGGCCGCTCCGGCAGCGGCAAATCCACGCTGTTCCGCGCCCTCGCCGGTATTTGGCCCTATGGCAGCGGCGCGGTCGCGCGTCCGCCGGGCCGCTACCTGTTCCTGCCGCAGCGGCCCTACATCCCGCTCGGCACCCTCCGCCACGCCCTCACCTATCCCGCCGACGCCAGCGGCTTTGGCGATAACGTGGTCTCTCAGGCGCTGGCCGATGCCGGCCTGCCGCAGCTCGCGCAGCACCTCGACGAGGACCAGCCGTGGACGCAGCGGCTGTCCGGCGGCGAGCAGCAGCGCCTCGCGATCGCCCGTGCTTTGCTGCAGCGCCCGGACTGGCTGTTCATGGACGAGGCAACCGCGAACCTCGACCCAGAGGCCGAGAGCGAGCTGTATGCGACGCTGCGCCGGGAATTGCCGGACACGACGATCATCTCGATCGCCCACCGCCCGGCCGTCGCCGCACTGCACGACGCGTCGCAGGTGTTCCGCCGCCTGCCGGGTCAGCCCGGGCGGCTCGAGAACGTGCCTAGGCGTGCTGCCGAATGATGCCGAGCACCGCGCCGCCATAGCGCTGCAGCTTCGACGCGCCGACGCCCTTGATGTCGCCGAGCGCGTCGAGATTGGTCGGGCGCGCGGCGCTCACCTCCCGCAGCACGCTGTCGTGGAAGATGACATAGGGCGGCACCGCCTGCGCCTTGGCCTCCGTTGAACGCCACTGCCGCAGCGCGTCGAACAGCGGCTCGCCGCCTCCACCCGCAAACGATGCCCGCTCGCCCGCGGATTGCGAGCGATCACGGCCGCGCGGCAAGGCCGTACGGACCGGCTCCGGCTCGTCGCGCAGCATGACGGTTGCCTCGTTGCGCAGGATCGGCCGGGCCTCGTCGGGCACCAAGGACAGCGTCGCATACTCGCCGCTGCCGGTCCGCACCGCCCCGCGGGCGATCAACTGCCGGATCACGCCGCGCCAGAACCCCGGCGGCCGGTCGGCGCCGATGCCATAGGTCGACAGCTCATGGTGCCGGTGCTTCAGCACCATCGGCGTTTCCTGCCCGCGCAGCACCGAGATCACATGCAGCGCGCCGAACATCTGCCCGGTGCGATAGATCGCCGAGAGCACCTTCTGCGCCGCCACGGTGCCGTCGAACAGCGCTACTGGCGAGGTGCAGGCGTCGCAATGCCCGCACGGTCCGCCCAGTTCCTCGCCGAAACACGCCAACAGCGACTTGGTCCGGCAGGCCGTCGTCTCCGTCAGCGAGATCATCGCCTCCAGCCGCTCGCGCATCACCCGTTGCTGGTGCTCGGGCGCACTGGACTGTGCCAGCCAGTGCCGGGCGCGGGCGATGTCCTCGCCGCCATACAGCAGCAAGGTGTCGGCACGCTCGCCGTCGCGGCCCGACCGGCCTATCTGCTGATAGAACGCCTCCGGGCTGTCCGGCATGTCCAGGTGCACCACGAAGCGCACGTCGGGACGGTCGATGCCCATGCCGAACGCGATCGTCGCTACCATGATGACCGGCTCGCCGCTGCGGAACCGCGCCAGCGCCACCCGTTTCTCCATCGCCGACAGCCCGGCGTGAAACGGCAGCGCCGGCAAGCCGTCCGCCTTCAGCCGGGCCGCAGTCCGCTCCGTCTTGGCGCGGCTACCGCAATACACGATGCCGGCCTGGCCCTTGCGCCGGGTCAGGAACGTCAGCAGCTGCTTCGCCTCGCCGTTCTTCGCCTCGGCGGCGATGTGCAGGTTGGCGCGGTGAAAGCTCGCGGTGAACATCTCCGCGTCGTCCATGCCCAGCGCGGCCAGGATGTCGGTGCGGGTGCGCGGATCGGCAGTCGCGGTCAGGGCGACGCGCGGCACCCCTGGAAAGCGCTGACCGAGGCGCGCCAAGCCGCGATATTCCGGCCGGAACTCGTGCCCCCAGGCCGACACGCAATGCGCCTCGTCGATCGCGATCAGCGCGATGCGCAGCCGGGCCAGGCGGTCGAGCGTGCCCGCCATCAGCAGCCGCTCCGGCGACACATACAGCAAATCCAGGCGCCCGGCGTCGAGATCGGCCGCGATCAGCCGTGCGGCGTCCGCTTCCACCTCGGAGTGCAGCGCTCCCGCCGCGATGCCGAGCTGCCGCAATGCCGCGACCTGGTCGTCCATCAACGCGATCAGCGGCGAGACGATGATGGCCGTGCCGGGCCGGCATAGCGCGGGGACCTGATAGCACAGGCTTTTGCCGCCGCCCGTGGGCATCAGCACGAGCGCGTCGCCCCCGGCCATCACCCGGTCGATCGCCGCCTCTTGTAGGCCGCGAAACGCCGGGAAGCCGAAAACGCGGCGAAGCACCTCACGCGGCGTCGCGTCCTGGCCTGGCTGCAGGTCCGCCCGTTGCGTCGCCATCGCCGCCTAGTTGAACTCGATCATAACCCGGCGGCTCTCGACACCGGGATCCCCGCCAATGACGCCCTTGGGCCGCAGCGCGATGCGGCCGCGGTCGACGCCCTGCGCCACCAGGCCGTCCGCGACGACCTGCGCCCGCAGCCTGGTAAGTGTCTGTCCGGTGGCCGGCGTGCTATTCGTCCGATCGGCGTAACCCGACACCACGACCCGATGGCTTGGCACTGCCTGAGCTGCCTGGCTGGCGGCTGCGATGACGCTTCTGGCCCCATCGTCCAACTGTCCCGACAACGGCGTGAAAAATACGACATACGCCGGCGCGTCTGGAGTGACCTCCGGCATCGGGGCGCAGGCAGCCACGCCGCTCAACGCCATTCCGAACAGGCTCGCCCGGACGAGACCTCGCCGGCGGGCCGGCGCTGCAGGGTGAACCATGGCGGAGTCCTTCACAACGTTAGTACACGCATACGTGCTCACCGGCGCTCTGCCTCGTCAACCGGTCAGGC